>DASUOZ010000300.1:0-7260 GCA_036276375.1 Pyrinomonadaceae bacterium
GCAGTCGTTCGTCAATGCTCCGGAGGTTCACGTCAACGCGCTGAAGAACCCGGCCATGCGCGGCGGTCCCTTTATCGGTCACGACGCCAGCCGAGTAAAAGACGTCCGGGAACTCGTCGAGCGAACGTCGAAAGAACAGGCCGACGTGCTCGAGTTTGCCGCCGCGGTGCGGTCGCTGAGCGAGATGCTGGAAACCGAAGCCACGGGGACGTCGCTTGAACCGCTTTACACAAAGGTCCCCGATCGTTTGCGCGGCTACGTCGAGCTGGTCTACGACTTGAACAACAACCCTTCGATCCGCTTCATCGAGGGACTCCTCTATAGAAGTCCTTACTACCGCGAGTCTTCGCAAAGCCTCGCCCTGTCTCTTTGTGAAGACGATGAACGGCCGTTCGTCCTGAGCACGCCGCAATTGCCGGACGACGATCACATCTACCTGCGACTGCCGTTTAGCTCACCGGCGCTCGATGAGCTCTTCAAAACGAAGCTGGAGCCGCAAACTCTCGATCACATTCGTGAACAGCTCGGAATCGAAAACGGCGCGTGCGACCGGTTCGCCGCGTTTTTCACCACGGAAGCCCCGCGCCCGGGAGAAAGATATGCGGGCGATGGAGTCAGGATTCGCTACTACGGTCATGCTTGCCTGCTCATAGAAACAAAGGACGTGAGCATCCTGATCGATCCGGTTATCAGCTATCAGAATCCCAACGGCATCGAGCGTTACACCTACGACGATCTCCCCGAACGTCTAGATTACGTCCTGATCACGCACAACCATCAGGACCACTGCATGTTCGAGACGTTGTTACAGCTTCGTCATCGCATCGGGACGGTCATCGTACCCAAGAGCGCGGGCGGCGTACTGCCTGATCCATCTCTAAAACTCGTTTTGAAGCGCATCGGTTTTCGTCACGTGACGGAGATCGACGAGATGGAAACGATCGATATCGAAGGCGGCACGCTGACGGGCCTGCCGTTTCTCGGTGAACATGCCGACCTGAACATCCGCACCAAGATGGCGCACCTGATCACGCTCAGAGGCCGGTCGTTTTTGTGTGCCGCCGACTCGAACAATATCGAGCCGCGACTCTACGAGCACCTGCACCGGTTGGTTGGCGATATAGACATCGTGTTCCTCGGAATGGAATGTGACGGCGGGCCGTTGTCGTGGCTCTATGGTCCACTATTGACAAAACCGCTCGCCAGAAAGCAGGACCAGTCAAGAAGGCTGAACGGCTCGAACCACGAACGGGGAATGGGCATCATCGATTGTTTGCGTCCTTCCCACGTCTACGTCTACGCGATGGGCCAGGAACCCTGGCTGACTAATCTGACTTCAATTATTTACACGGAAGCATCGCGTCCGATTGTCGAGTCAAACGCCCTCGTGTCGGAGTGCAGGAATCGCGGAATTGAGTCGGAACGCCTGTTTGGGCGCAAGGAGATCGAATTGGAGGGGAAAGAATGATTAGCAGATTACTCATTGCTTGTTTCGTAGTAACTACTTTCATGCTGGCCGGCGCCGTTAGCGCGCAGGAAACGCCATCGACGGCAGCCGATCGTGTGCTTGGTGAGATAACCGCGGTCGACGCGGCCCACAAACAGCTCACCTTGAAGACCGCGGCGGGGAACTCCGTTTTGGTAAAGACTGACGAGAAGACATCGTACCGCCGTGTTCCGCCCGGCGAAACCACTATGGATCACGCGATCACGATCGCCTTTGCCGATATCGCCGTCGGAGACAAAACGATTGTCAGAGGCAGGGTCGAGGCTGACAACGTCGCGGCGCAGGCCTTGATCGTTGTGAGTGGCAGCGAGATCGCTCAAAAGCGGGAAGCAACCAGGGAAGACTGGAAAAAGCGTGGTATCAAAGGCACGATCGTCGGCATCAATCCCGGCACCAAGGGACTGATGGTAAGAATGATGACTCCCACCGGTCCCGCTCCGATCCGCATCAACACCGAAAAGACTGCTCGCTTTCTTCGTTATGGACCGGATGCCGTGACGCTCGAAGACGCCAAGCCCAGTACGTTTGATGAACTGGAGTTTGGTGATTCCATTCGCGCCCTCGGCAACAAGAGTGAAGACGGCCGCATGTTTTTCGCGGAAGAGATCATCACGGGTTCGTTTCAGATGGTCGGCGGCCTGATCACCGAAGTGAACAAGGAGACCGGCGAGATCAAGATTACAGACGTCAAGACTAAACAACCTTTCACGGTAATAGTCCGGTCGGATTCGAAACTTCGCCGTCTGCCACCGCCACTCTTGAAACAGATGGAAGAAAGCATGGCTAATGCTCCCGCGCCGGGCGCCGGTGGTGGTGGGATGCGCATCATCAGACCAGGCGAAACGCCGGCGGGACCTCCGCAGCAGCCGTCTCCTGGTGGTCGTCCTGGAGGCGCTGGTGGAGGATCGAGCTCCGCACAAGTCGACTATGGTGAAGTTATTGAAAAACTGCCGGCGATAACAGTCGCCGATCTGAAGCCCGGAGAAGGGATCATTGTCTCCAGCACGAAGGGCGCGGATCCGGCGCGCGCCACTGCCATTCTTTTGGCAGCGGGCGTTGAGTCGTTTCTGAAGCGGCAGGAAGAAAATGCCAAGCGCCCCGGGTTCCAATTGGATTTAGCGTTGCCAGGCCTCGGTGGACCATGACTTCGAGCGATCTCACTCTCGTTACGTTATCGAACGAACACCCAGGAGGGACTGGTAAATGCGACTCTATGAGAACACCAGGGCCAAGCTGCTGTTTTGGTTTGTCCTGATCGTGATCTTCTGTGTCTCGACAGCTACCGCTCAACAATCGGGCGGGAGCCTGCGAGGTCGCGTGCTCGATCCGGCCGGCAGCGTCGTCGTCGGCGCCACGGTTACGATCGTCGCCGTTCAGGGAGCGGAAAAGAGCACCACCACCGATGGTGACGGCAGCTACTCGTTCAACGGCCTCGCGCCGGGTAAATACACCTTAAGGGCGGCCGCGCCCGGCTTTGCCGGCTACGAAAACAAGGAAGTCAATATCGCGGCGAATGCGCGCGAAACACTGGACATCAACCTGGTGATCGAAGTCAAAGAGGAGATAACGGTAGACCAGGACGTGAATAGGCCCAGTCTCGATCCGGAGAACAACGCCACCGGCCTCGTGCTCCGCGGTAAAGATCTCGATGTTTTGTCTGACGATCCGGATCAACTTGCCGAAGACCTGCGCTCGATAGCAGGCGCGATGGGGCCAGGCGGTGCGCAGTTTTTTGTCGATGGGTTCAGCGGCGGCCGCTTGCCTCCGAAGAGTTCGATCCGCGAGGTCCGAATCAATCAGAACCCGTTTTCCGCGGAGCAGGACACACTCGGATTCGGCCGCATTGACATCTTCACAAAGCCCGGCACGGACAAACTTCACGGCCAGGCGTTTATGACCTTCAGCGATGAAAGTTTGAACGCGCGCAACCCGTTTGCGCCTGAGCGCGTGCCTTATCAAGTTCGGCAGTACGGCGGTAACGTGACCGGCTCCTTCATGAAGAAGGCGTCATACTTTCTCGACGTAGAAAAACGCGACATCGACGAGAATGCGGTCGTCAGCGCGCTCGGCCTCGACGCGAACTTGAACGTCGTGCCGATCAATCTGGCGATCGTTGCGCCACAACGCCGTACGAACTTCTCGGGTCGCTTCGATCTGCAATTAAGCCGAAACAACACGTTGGTTGCCCGCTACGGAGTGCTGCATAACGCTCTGGACAATCAGGGCGTCGGTGGCTTTGCGTTGCCTTCGCAGGGCGTAAAGAGGACCCTGACGGAACACACGTTTCAAGCTACTGAAACCGCGGTGCTGAGCGGGTCGCTGCTCAACGAAACCCGCTTTCAGTTCGTTCACAGTTCCCTGGAAACGCGAGGCGATGCTTCGCAACCTGCGCTCGAAGTGCGCGGTGCCTTTATCGGCGGCGGATCGCGCATCGGTCTCGCGACGAACAAGGCAAACCGTTTCGAACTGCACAACCTGACTGCCTGGGCGCGAGAGTCACATAACGTGAGGTTCGGCGGCCGCATGCGCTACCACAGCGTCGACGATACTTCCCGCCAGATTTTCAACGGCTTGTACGTCTTTTCATCACTCGCGCAATTTCAGCAGGTCCTGGGCGGTGTGCCGATCGTACGTCCCGCGCAGTTCCTGAGGGGCGACGGCATTCCGCTCTCCGAAGTGAGTCGATTTGATTTCGGTGGTTTCGTACAGGACGACTGGCGCGTTCACCCAACGTTCACGTTCTCTTACGGAGTGCGTTTCGAGTCGCAGACCAACGTCAACGATCACATCGACTTCGCGCCGCGTCTGTCATTCGCGTGGGCCCCGGGCGCTTCAGCGAAAACTTCTCGTCCGGCGACCGTAATTCGCGGAGGCATCGGTCTCTTTTATTTGCGCTTCGGCGAAGATCTAACACTCCAATCAGAACGCTTTGATGGTCTCACTCAACAACAGGTGATTGTCCAGCAACCGGCGTTCTTTCCCACAGTGCCGCCCGTGGACACTCTCACGGGAGCGTCTCCCCAGACGATTTGGCGAGTCGCCGATGATTATCGATCGCCGTCGATAGTTGACATGGCGCTCAGTCTCGAAAGGCAGTTGCCCCTGCGAACGACTCTCGGTGTGACTTACATCCACCAGATCGATCGTCATCTGGTCCGCGCGCGCGCGATCAATGCGCCCGTACCGGGCACGTTCATCCCGGGCATTCCCGGAAGCGGCGAGCGTCCGTTCGGTGACGACGCCAACATCTTCCTGCTGGAGAGCAGCGGCGTTGCAACTTCAGACGTGCTCCTGTTCAACGTGCGCAGCCAGATGCACCGAAGGTTCTCCATCTTTTCTCTCGTGCGCTTATACCTGGAAAAGACCAACGCCGAAGGACCCTATGAATTTCCCCTCAACTCCTACGATACCAGCGGCGAGTTCGCGCGCTCGGTTAACTCGCTCGGTCCGTCTGCTTTCATCGGCGCGAATCTCTCTTTGCCCTGGGGATTAACTCTCAATCCATTGATCCGCGCGGCTTCGGGACCACGTTTCAACATCATCACCGGGCGCGATGCCAACGGCGACACGATCTTTACGGAACGACCGGCATTCGCTACTGACCTGAGCAAGCCCGGCGTTATCGTGACGCCGTTCGGAGCTTTCGATCCTAATCCGGCGCCCGGCCAGGTGATCGTCCCGCGCAACTTTGGCAAAGGACCAGCGACATTCTTCGTCAACCTGAGGCTGGGCAAGACGATTGGTTTCGGCGGGAACGGCAACGGAGGTTCGAGTGGTGGTGCTGGTCCACAGATCGTACTGATTGGACCAGATGGCCAACGAATAAGCCGGCCCGGAATGCCGACTGCTGCGCCTGGTGGCGCGCCGTACAGTCTCTCGTTCTCGGTGGCCGTACAGAACGTCTTCAACCGGACGAACTTTGGCCCAACTATTGGCAATCTCAGCTCGCCGCTTTTCGGACAGTCGAACTCGGTGTCAACCAATGCGCGACGGATCGATTTTCAAGTTCGTTTCAGCTTCTAACGTAGTCTCCGACTCCTCAGCCACCAAACCACAAAGCAGCGCACAAAGCACCAAAGGATACCTTTCAACCTTTCGTGTCTCTTGTGCCTTTTGTGACTAACACCATGCGCACAGCGCCGAGCATAAGTTGTGAGCCTTCGACGCTCATCGATCTCCTTCGCTGGAGAGCGGCCAACCAGCCGGACCGCGTTGGCTACACTTTCCTTTCCGATGGAGAGTGGGAAGAGCAGTGTCTCACGTACGCGAAGTTGGACCAGCGCGCTCGCGCGATCGCCGCCCGGCTCCAGTCGTTAGTGGCCCAGGGAGAGCGAGTTTTGTTGCTCTTCCCGCCAGGTGTCGATTACATCGCGGCGTTCTTCGGTTGCCTGTACGCGGGAGCAGTTGCGGTCCCTGCTTACCCGCCGCGACAAAATCGAAACCTGCTGCGTTTGCAATCGGTGGTGGCTGACGCCCAGGCCACTGTCGCGCTTACGACGGGACCAGTGTTGGCCCGCATAGCGCCACTCTTCTCGGAAAATCCCTTCCTGGAACCGCTTCGCTGGTTGACGACCGAAAGTATTAAGGAAGGTAGTGAAACTGAGTGGCAGGATCCGATGGTGGCGAGCGATGCGCTCGTTTTCCTCCAGTACACGTCGGGCTCCACCTCAACGCCCAAAGGCGTAATGCTCAGTCACGAAAACCTGTTGCACAACCAGCGAATGATGCAACTCGCTTTCAGGCAGAATCGGGATTCGGTGATCGTTGGATGGCTGCCGCTGTATCACGACATGGGTCTAATCGGTAACGTGCTGCAACCGCTTTTCGCTGGCGCGCGTTGCGTGCTGATGTCGCCGATCTCGTTCATCCAGGAACCCGTTCGCTGGTTAAGTGCGATTTCACAGTACCGGGCCACGACGAGTGGCGGACCAAATTTCGCTTACGACCTCTGCGTTAGAAGGATCACTGCCGAACAACGCGAGGCGCTCGACCTGAGTAGCTGGAAGGTGGCGTTCAATGGAGCAGAACCAGTTCGCCCGACGACGCTGGATCGTTTTGCGGAAACTTTCGCGGAATGCGGTTTCCGCCGCCAGTCTTTCCAGCCGTGTTACGGACTAGCCGAAGCGACTCTTCTCGTTTCCGCGCCGGGCAGAAGCCGGCTGCCGGTTGTCAAAGCTGTGCAGGCGAAAGCGTTGGAAAACAACCTCGTCGCCGATGCAGCGGCTGATGAGGAAAACTCGCGCGCGCTGGTTTCGTGCGGCCGCGTGATGCTGGACCAGCAGATCGTCGTCGTTAATCCTGAGACTATGAGTGAGTGTCTGCCCGGGCAGGTCGGAGAAGTTTGGCTGTCGGGGCCGAGTGTTGCTCGCGGCTACTGGAACCAAACTGAAGAAACCGAACGCACTTTCAGCGCGCGTCTCGCGGACACCAACGAAGGACCGTTTCTGCGCACAGGCGATCTCGGTTTCATCGAAAGCGGCGAACTGTTCGTCACCGGCCGGCTGAAAGATCTGCTCATCATTCGCGGGTTGAATCACTATCCACAGGACATCGAGTTCACTGTGCAAAACGCGCACGCTTCTCTGTTGCCTGATTGTGGCGCTGCGTTTTCGATCGAAGTTACGAGCGAAGAGCGGTTGGTTATCGTGCAGGAAGTCGATCGCCAACGACGCGACGACTGGGACGAGGTGATTGACGCGATCGTCAAGGCAGTCAGCGAAGAACATGGAGTCGAAGTTTACGCAGTCGCACTG
>DASUOZ010000301.1:0-2881 GCA_036276375.1 Pyrinomonadaceae bacterium
AACGCCGCCGGCGAATCGACAAAACTGTCGTGATCGTCACGTGGATAGTTGTGTACGTCGCAGTAATCAATCGTCGGTATCGCATGATCCGCCAACCACTCGCGCCGTTCCGAAGACGAACGATAACCCCACGTTCCCGGCGCGACCAGATGATTCGGATCGAGCGACTTCAGATACGCGCTCATCTCCGCAAACCACGCGCGTCGTTCAGCCCAGCGACCGGTGACCGCCTGCGCCTCGTTCATCAACTCCCAACCAAAGATCGTTGGATCGTCGCGATACATCACACCCGTGATCGTGTTCCGGCGTGTGGCCAGTTTCTCTATGTGTTCCCGATAGAGCCGCCGCGTGACCGGGTTCGAATAAAACTGCATCGCCTTTTCGTTGTTGATGCCAAACTTGTAACTGTCGTCCGCGGCGTCGTTGATACCCGCCCAGCGCAGGTACTGAGTGACGCCGCCGGTGTCGCGCCACCAGTTGGTCAAACAAAGCTGAACGTAGATGTTGTTCTTCGAGGCTTCGGCTATGACTTTGTCGAGATGTACAAACGCATCTTCGTTCCATTCTCCGGGAGCGAAGCGAAAGGAGTGATGCCGCGGCCAGTCGGCAAAATCGGCCATCGGTTTGACGTCGTTCGGACCGCCCTCGCCATACGCCCACACACGCACGACCTTGATCCCGGTCTGCGCGGCCTGGCGCATTGTCTCCGGCATCCGCACCCGATCGTCGTCGCGATACATCACCGCGACGTTCGCGCCGACAAATCGAAACGGACGATTGCCGACGAAGAACCGCCCGCCGCGTTGTCGCACAAAGGAACTAGCAGCGGAGTTCGGCGCCATCTTCGGTGAGGCGACCAAAAAAAGAACCGCCGCACTTGCAATCAGCAAAAGCGCGGCGACCGGAAATAATCTTTTATTCATCAAGGCCAATTCAGTGGCTGCGATTCTAACGCGGGCTGGTCATTCGGACAAAACCCATAACGGCACAAACGGCGCCCAGCACCACAAAGAGATTAAAAAACGCGCCCACTCCCAGCGCCATCGAGAGATCCGCCTCGTTCTGGCTCATCCCCATGAACACAAACACGCCAAACAGCAAAAAGTGGAGATGATAGATAACCAGACAGACAGCCGCGTAAGAAAACCACCGTGCGGAGGGTCCGAATGCAGACGACCGCGCGAAGCCGAGTACAGCAGCGACCAACCAGGCGACGCCGCCGGCGATCAACAGTAGCAATGTAACGAGGAAGAAGTAGTTTGGCTGCGTGGCCCGAAGCTGCTGTAAGAGCATCAGGTTGGTTAAGAACATTTAGGGAGTCGCTCCTTTGAGGGCTACTGAACTACAAAAAGCAAGCGCCGTCTGCGCACGTGAGCCGCTTTGGTATGTGCACAAACGGCGTCCAATTTGGTGTCGGTGACCAAGCGCAAGTGTTTCCAGTCGGAAAGTCACACAGACGCCCTCCGACAATGCTCTCGGCTAGCGCTCGCCTACTGCGTAATGTGTATCTCCTCTTCTTTATTAACGTGGCCGAGGAAATAAATCAGGCCACATACAAACGCCACTATCGCCAGGCCGAGCGCGATCCATCCCGAAGATTGACCACCGGTCGGATTTGGATCGGTCACAAACCTGTAAAAATAGTAGATCGCCCCGAGGGCTGCCAGGATTCCCACGATCACCGCGAGTAAGTCCTTTAGGCTTTTCATTTTGAACCTCCGGCCAGCTAACAATTATGAAGGTTAAGGAAAAAGCCGCTATTTGCGCTTAATAATGGCTGCATGTTAACGCCGTGGAGCAGGTGAATGCAAGCCTGAGGATCTACGACGGTTCTGCTCTTGACGAGGTCAAGTAATTCCTTGAACGTCTCCATAAATGCCGAATAAACGCCGGCTCCGCGCAGTATTTGTGACGGCTCATCTGTGTTTGAGAATCACGCGCTTGTCGCCGGCGCGGCGAGTGACTTGGTCGCGGTCGAAATATTCAAGGAGGGGAATGGCGTACTTTCGTGAGACGCCCGCAAGCGTTTTGAAAGTCGGAACGTCGATGAGGCGATCGGGTTCGTGCTGAACAGCGTAGTCTTGCAGTTTTGCCTTCAGGTTTGAAATGGTCTCCGAATGCATGAACATGTCACCCTGCACGCGCACGAGCTTTCGGTTGTCGAGCAGTAGTTGGAGAATCTTGCGCGCCTGCCCGCGTTGAGTCGGTGGAACCCCGGCACGGACCATCGCTTCGTCGAGCGACGGCGACTCCACGCCCGCATCGAGATACACCTTTTCGATCTTCTCACTAAGCTCAGCGTCCTTGTCCGTCAGATCAACCCGGTGCCGAGTCAAGCGGATAACGTCCTTCTCAGAGACAACGTCGCCACTCGCTTCCAGGCGACCAATCACCGTGCCGAACACTTCCGGCAAAGAGTGTGCAAACACTTTTTCGCGCAGTGTTTCGCGCAGCATGCCGCGCGCTAGTGGTTCGCGTTTGTGATACTGTTCGAGCTCGTTAACGACGTTGCGGCTGAGTTGAGCGAAACTCTCGCTCGACAGATAAACACCACCAGACTCGATCACTGATTGCTGTTTCGCCGCCTCAGCAGCCGCGTGCGAGAGAACCTCGTTGGTCCAACCGGTCGCCGCCGCCAGATCTGCAAACCGCACTCCGTGTTTCGCCGCCACCTGAACAAACGCCGCAAACTTTGTCGCTCGGTCCGCACTCATCAACGAGCGCAGGAGTTCCACCGTGGCGGAAATGTCTTTGCGACGATGCTTGGGCGCGAAGGGATTTACAATTCTGCCGCCGCCAATGGTATCGGCCGGTGAGTAGCTGCGCAGTATGAAACGATCGTCGTGCAACGCAACCACGGGAGACTCGAGACGAAGCTGCG
>DASUOZ010000302.1:0-8912 GCA_036276375.1 Pyrinomonadaceae bacterium
CGCGGTGGTCTCGGCGCTGCACGAGCGCGGCGTGAAGGTGGCGATGGTGAGCGGCGACGACGAGCGAGCGGCCCGGGTGGTCGCGCGCGGGCTCGGCATCGACGAGGTCGTGGCCGGGGTGCTGCCCGCGGGCAAGGTGGCCGCCGTGCAGCGGCTGCGCGCCGCCGCCGGGGGGCGGCCCGTGGCGTTCGTCGGCGACGGCATCAACGACGCACCGGCGCTGGCCCAGGCAGACGTCGGCATCGCGATGGGGACCGGCACTGACGTCGCGATGCAAAGTGCCGACGTGACACTGGTTAAGGGAGACTTGCGGGGAATTGTGCGCGCCATTCGTTTGAGTCGCGGCACGATGAAGAACATTAAACAGAACCTGTTCTTCGCGTTTATTTACAACACGATCGGCGTACCCATCGCTGCGGGCGTGCTGTATCCGTTTTTCGGACTGCTGTTGAGCCCGATGATCGCTGCCGCGGCGATGAGTTTTAGTTCCGTTTCGGTGATCGCAAATTCGTTGCGGTTACGATCGTTGCGACTCGACTAATTATTACCGTTGGGCGTGCTCCGTACGCCCTTTCTTTTTTGGATTGCGTTGGTAATCAATCAGCCGCTGGCACGTTCGAGAACCTCCTTATTAACAACGACGCGTCCCTGGTAACTGATCGTCGTGAGCAGAACGGAGATTCGCTCGTTGTCGTTGAGCTCCCGTTCAAACACTCCTTCGAAGTCGCGCAACGGACCTGCCTTGATGACGACCTTGTCACCGGGTTTCAGTTGATCGCCGATTCGTACGAAACCGTTGTCGTCGATCCTTGCACTGATGATCTTCATAACGTCTTCTTCCACTGGAGTTGGCTGGCCACCGAAGCTCACGACGTGGTGCACGCCGCGCGTGAACGAGATCTTGGCAAGCTGTTGACGTGCGTCGAATTTGGCAAAAATATAGCGAGGGAAGAGAGGTTTGGTTAAGTATGTGAGTGCACCTGAGAACTCGTTGACGCGACGTGTCTTCATTTTGGGATGAAGAGTCTCGACGCCCCAACAACGCAAGTTGCTGTAGGCGCGATCTTCCTGTTTCGGGTTCGTATGTACCACGTACCATTGGGGATCATGATCAACTACATCAATACTCATAGTCAGGCTCCATTTGGTAATGGAGTCGGCTGCAAGAGCGCCCGTGTTCTTAACCGGTAGAGCTATAGAGATGGCTTGGACCAGAGCTCAGGTAACAAAATCCGAGACCGCACTCGGGATCGAGCAACGGTTGAAGTATCGATTACTGAGCGATTGAATAAATGGGACCTAGCCGAGGGGCATCGTGCATTGTGACTCCGATAATTGTTTGAGTCCACGCTGCACTTTGCGCTATGATGCAGGCTGTCGAGCGACGCACCTTTACGCTCATGCAGTGTAGAGGTTGTGTTGTCAGATGCTCCGTTGTTACCGGCCAGTAACGACGGAGCTTCAGCTTTTTAAGAGACCTTTTTCCTTTCTTCTCTTCATCAAATTTTCAGTTTCGGACGACCGAGTTTCTAAATGATAACGCGTAAAAATCTTCAATAATCGACGCCAAATCGCCAAGGTGTTTGTTGTAAAAGTTCCCGCACCGAACTATTGCAACTAAAAACTAAGACCTCGCCAAAGACTGAGCTGATTTTTTTGTTATGCTGCTAACGCGCGACGCAAACAGCGCTTTAGCCTACTGGGAAGGCTAACTATGCGTTACCTACTTAACGGTAAGGGAGTCCGAATGGGGGAAGTGGATTACCGTTACGTGAGCCTGCTAATGATACTCTTTTCTGATCTACTGTCAACTGAAAAGAAGCTTGCAAGGCGCTCTCAATGCGCCCTGATCTTACTGTCGTATTGCGGTCTGATTTTGTTCTCGTGATGAAGAAATTCCTCGTACTTATACTCCTGATAATCGCCGGATCAGCCGTATGGACCGTACGGCATTTCGGAGACGTCAAACACCTCGAGCGGTCTACAAACTACGCAAACGTTGTTGCTACTACGACCACCTTCGAGCAGTGGCAACAGGCTATCGATAGGGTCAAAGCCGATCGCGGCGGCGGTATCGCCGAGACACCGCCTGAGCTGAGGCACTACGATGAACGTTACTGGTTTCTGGCTGCACAGATCGCCGAGGTTACCAGATACAACATTCCAACCTGCCAGGACTACTTCGATCTTGCGGCAATGATTCAACGCGGCGAGATGGTGTCAGTTCCAGGAGTTACCGATACGTACGTCTTGTATGGTGTCGCGCAACGGGTGGACGATAGCGAATTCCAGAGTGATGAAAATACAACACCCGACTATGGACCACTGCAGGCATTGGCAAAAGACTTCGGCGGCCGGGCATACGATCTCAACGTTCCCGGCGATCGCGAGGCGCTGAAGAGTAATCTGCTCAGTTCGTTGAGACCCGCGGCGTTGAAGGTTCTCGAAGAGGTAGCCGCGGCATACCACGCGCAATTTGCTCGACCGCTGCCGATAAGTTCGCTCGTGCGTCCCGAGCAGTATCAACGTAAACTCTCGCGAGTGAATCGCAACGCCGTGCGGATCGATACACCGCCACACTCAACCGGGCTCGCGTTTGACATTGATTATCGTTACATGAGCGGCGCGGAACAGGCTTTCGTCATGCAGGAACTGGCGCGGCTGAAACAACAAGGACGTATCGAGGCGATACGCGAACGCAATGCGAACTACCATGTGTTCGTGTTTCTCAACGGTACGCGTCCGAGCGACGATTTAATAGCTTCGAAGTTGGAAGAGGCAAAGCCACCGGGAATGGAAGCAAACCACGCCGCCGAGAAGAACAAACCGAAACCCAAAGCGGCAAAAACGAGCCGTCACAAACGCAAACGCCGCCGATAGGGACCGTTAATTGTGACAATTTGCTGTCGAACCGGTAACGTGGTTTGTGCATCCCAGCATTTCCCCCGACAAAAACCTCACGTAAAATTGCGGCGCGCCAGGAAGATTGAAGGTTAATGAAGAACGGCAAAGTCCATTTTGCGTTGATTGTGGTTGTGGTTGCGGCCTTCGTTACATTTGTGTCCTTCTCAGCTCGCAGCAGCAGTCCTGGTCCGGTGCAATCGAAAAGTGGACCGACATCTAATCCGAGTTCAGTAAGGCCGACTTCGCGCGTCACCCGCAACACAAGCGACGCGAAATCCACCACGGCATTCACAGCCGCCGCCACCCAGAACGCGGCGTTGAGAAATGAACTTACGTGGACCTTTGGCGGCAAACAGCAACGCGGTTGGTATCTCTACGATCTCTTAATTGGCAGAACGCTGAACACTACCGAAGACTTCGGCACGAGTGATTTCGCGTCTGCCGTGGCTGTTTGGCAAAAGCGTTCCGGTTTGGGTGGTGATGGCGTGCTCGATGAAGACGCGCTGATGGGTATGGTGTCGCATTGGCAGAGCAATCGTCTGAAGAACCGCACTGCCGCAACGCCCGATCAACTACTCACGGCGCCGCCAACTGATTTCTACGATCCATCACGCGCGGCAGAGCTTCGTCAGGTCGAGCGAAACACTTACGCGGCGTACAAACGAATGATCGCCGCGGCCCTCGCCGATCCGGCACTAAGACTCCAGCGCACTTCAGCGGGTGAGTTCGCGCCGGGCGAGAAGTACTTCAAGATCATCTCTGCGTTTCGTTCACGCGCGTATCAGGAGGAACTGCGTCGCCGATCGCCAAACGCCGGCCGCGCCGGCCTCGCAGTGAACAGTCCGCACTTCACCGGCCGTGCGCTGGACATCTACGTTGGCGGCGATCCCGTTGACACCAAAGATGCGAATCGCGCGATCCAGGTCGACACACCCGCTTACCGCTGGCTGGTCCGCAACGCCGAACGCTTCGGCTTCCGGCCTTACTTCTACGAACCGTGGCACTGGGAGTACGTGAATTAGACCGGCGCGTGTAATACACTCTGCGCGATGAAGATCATTCCTTTCGTCGCTGTCTTTTTAGCAGTCGTCCTGACCGCGCAAACCAAGCCTGACAAAGAATATCTGTTCTACGTGCTGTCGGAAGCTGCCGACAAGATCTCGCTGGTTCGTTTTGACGGTAACAAAGCGACCGTCGATCGTCAGATCGACACCGGCGACATGCCGATCGATATTGATGGACCACACGGCATCGTCATCTCTCCCGATCGAAAGTTCTACTACGTGTCGATCGCGCACGGGCGTCCGTTTGGTACGGTTTGGAAGTATTCGACGAAAGACGACACGCTAGCCGGCAAGACCACGCTCGGGCTATTTCCCGCGACGATGGACATCACGCCTGATGGCCAGTTTCTCTACGTCGTGAATTTCAACCTGCACGGCGACATGACGCCCTCGACCGTCTCAGTCGTTGCGACGCAAACAATGACGGAGATCGCGCGCATCCCGACCTGCACCATGCCGCATGGTTCACGTCTGAATCCGCAGGGAACAAAACAGTATTCAGCCTGCATGATGGACGACATGCTCGTCGAGATCGACACGCGCTCGCTCAAAGCGTCGCGTCATTTCCTCGTGATGAAAGGTAAAGAAGGAGGAATGGCTGGTCCGCCGACGATGCACACGTCGTCGCACGCAGTGCCGGGAGCGAAAGACACCGGCGGGCACGGTTCGGAAGCACCTAAGACGGGCGACAACAGGTGTTCGCCAACGTGGGCCGAACCTTCCGCTGACGGCTCGTCAGTGTTTGTCGCCTGCAACGGCTCGAGTGAGATCGTCGAGATTAACGCGACAACCTGGCAGCTCGTTCGGCGTATCCCGGCGCGAGCGGGTGTCTACAACCTTGACGCGACACGCGACGGCGCAAAACTGGTCGCCACCAACAAACGCGATCAGTCGGTTTCGATTTATGAACTGAAGAGCGGAAGGGAACTGGCGCGTGTGCCGACTAAACGAAAGGTGCTGCACGGCGTGGTCGTATCGCCTGACGATCGTTACGCGTTCGTAACGGTGGAAGGAGTCGGTTCGGAGCCGGGCACGGTCGAGATCATCGATCTCTCAACGTCGAAAACAGTCACAACGCTCGACCTGCCGCCCGGCGCCGCGGGCATCGATTTCTACAAGACCAATCCGTGAGCTACTGTCCTGGTGCGGTCGTCGAGCCTTTGTCGATCTTCTCGCCCAGTTTCACGATCCACAGTCCAGAGTTGATGTCGTTAAAGTAAATCAAACCGTTGTGCGGTTGCGCGCCCCAGGTGAGCGGCAGGTTCGGATGAAAGCCGTTGTGATCGCCGGTCCAGATGCGCGCGATCTCGCGGCCCTGCTGATAAAGATCTCCGCGCAGCTCGCCGGAAACGTCGACAACTCTTCCGCCGCCGCTGTAGTAACCGATGTACATGACGTCGTTCTCGACCCACATGTTGTGCGCGCCGCCTTCTGGCACGGGATACTCCGAGACCTTCCGTGGATTATTGATGTCCGAAACGTCTACCACGTGAACGATGCCGCGCACGGGGGTTCGTTTCGGTGACTTGAGATCGAAGATCGCCGGAAACACTTCGTCGCCGATGAACACGTAGTCTTTATAGCGGTAAACGGAATGCGTGCCGGCGAGCCAGCCGTTACCGTAAAGCTCGTTGTGATTGAAACGCAGATGACTGACGAACTTCGGATTCTCCGGACTGCCGCCCTTCAATCCCGCGCCCACGTCGAGAATCACCAGACCGTCGTGCCAGTAAGCGAGATAAGCGAGACCATCTTTCACCTGTAGATCGTGGATGTAACGCCCGGCGATCTGTTCGCCTTCCTTGGTCTTGATCATGCCGGCCAGGGGGTTCTCGGTCTGCCAGCGCGCGACCTCTTTCGGGTTCTTCACGTCGGCAAAATCGATCACGCGCATCGAGCCGGTGGCGTCGTCAGTCAGGTAAACATAATGATCGTGGACAAAAGCGCTGTGCACGCCGCCGCTGACGGTCGCGGTGTATTCCGAGATCAGTTTCGGATGCGCCGGGTCAGACGTGTCGTAGAACGCGATCCCGTTTTTCCGATTCGACGCACCTTCACGCGAAATGACGAGGATCTTGCCGTCCGCGGTCGTCATGATGTCGTTGATCAGACGCGCATCGACTTTGATCGTGTCCGTAAGTTTTGGATTCGCGGGATCGGAGATGTCGTAGACCAGAAAGCGATCGGAGATCGTTGAGTAGTAAGCGTAGTTGCCGATGATCCACTGCTCGGCGCCCTGAAACTCCTTGAACGGCACCCGGCCCACTACCGTGAGTTCGCGTTCCAGATCGCGCGGCGCGACGGCAATGGACGCGCTCGACGAAACATTACCGCTGCTTGCCGAGACGATGTACGTTCCGGGCGTCGTCGCAACGAAGCCACCGTCCTGACCGATCGTTGCACCGGTGCCGCTCACAGACCAGCGCGTGGTGACGTTGCCGGCTGGATCTGCTTTCGCCGTAAAGCGAATGACGTCGCCGGTGCGCGCCGTTTTCGCGCCGCCGGTCACGAGCAAACTGCGGAGGTTGTTCTTGACTACCGTAACGGTAGTAGTGGCGCTTGCCGGTCCTGATTTCGCGGTGATCGTCGCTTTGCCTGGTCCAACGCCAGTCACGACGCCGGCCGCGTCGACAGTCGCCACTTGCGCATTGTCGGAGGTCCACTCCACCGGAACGCCAGTGCGCGGATCGCCGTTGAAAATGCGTGTGACGGCTTGCAGTGGCACGTTGCCACCGACGGCCAGCGGCGTCTTGAGCGGCGTGATCTCCACCGTCTTAACACCCGGCGCTTTCACTATGAACGTGCTGATACCCGGCCTGCCACCGACAATCGCGCCGACGGTAACTTGACCTGCGCCAAACAGCTTTACGTTTCCGTCGTCGTCGACAGCCGCGATATCAAACGGGCCGGCGAAGTATACCGAGGGCTGTTCCTTGATGACGTTACCAGCGGCGTCAGTTGCTACCGCCGTTAGTTTCACCTGTTGTCCGACTTCGGCTTCCTTGACTGACGGAGTCACTTTAACGTTCGCAACCGCCGGCGAAGGCGCCGTTGGGTTAGGGCCCTGGGCCAGAACGCTGATGGATAGGAATGCCACTATTAGAATTGCGAAAAAAGATCTATTAAGCCAGTTCATAAAACCTCCGCGTTACAGTTCGCGTGTAAGCGCCGATTCGATTGCCTGCTTGAGACGCTTGCCACTCCAACCGGCGGCGTAGCCGTCCCAGTGGCTCACGATGCGGCCGTCGGGAGCGATGACCAACGTTTGTGGGATGGACCGCCGGCCGTTTGTTAACATGCGCGCCATTTCGCCGTCGGCCCAACCGAGACGAAAGCCAAAATTGACGTCGCGCAGAAACCTCCGCACGCGATCGCCTTCGGAACGCGGGTCCTCGGTTGTCAGACCGATGAACACAACGTCTTTTCCGGCGTATTCCTGGCGCACTCTTTCATACTCCGGAATCTCTCTGCGGCATGGACCACACCACGAGGCCCACAAGTTGATCACGACGACTTTGCCGTCAAAATCCGCGAGTCGAAAGTTGTCGTTGCCGATTGCTTTAATGGTTCGTTCCCGCAGGCTCTCGGGCAGAATCATCAGCTCAGTGAGCGGCCGCGGTCCGGATCTCACCGGCGGATCGGGCGTGAGCGAAGGTTGTACTGGCGCTGGAGGTGTCGTCGAAGCGGGGGTGTTGATTCGCCTTCCGGATTGCGGCGCGACGTTAATTGCCGAAAAGGCAGCGAGGAGGAAGAGCAGGGGAATTCTTCTCATGATGAGTTGAGAGAATAACCCATTTTGAAGCCTTTGAGCACTCTGGATCAGCTTTGCACAAAACTTGGGACCGCCGAAGAATTCACTGGTTGGCCAACGCCGCAGGCGTTCGCTAATTTCAGCCCAGGGTTGCTTCAACCCTGGGTACGCTTACCAACAACACAACAACGCTGAAAGCGTTGGCGAATGCTCCGTGCGCTCTCTCGCGAACTCCTTCAGAGTTCGTCGTCGTTGGGTCTGAAGTTCCCCAGGGTTGAAGCAACCCTGGGCTGAAATTAGCGCACGCCTTCGGCGTTGGACCCTTGCGCCCTGAAATTAGCGCACGCCTTCGGCGTGGGCCCGTGCGCCCTGAATTAGCGCACGGTTCGGCGCTCAAACTGCCATCCAATTCTCGAAGTTTTGTGCAAGCCGTCTGGATCAGCGATATCCGGTCGCGTCAGCGGGTTTGCCCGCGTCCTGAACCTCGACCAGGTAACGCCACGCGTCAGGCTGCGACCCGTCGACGTCGGTGAAGCCGTAGATTTTTGCTAACTGCCCACTCGAAAGTGATTGTCCGTTCCAGCGAGAGACGTCCGGGTCCGCGGCGAGATTGGCGACAGCGCGACCGACGTACCGCGGCGTTTCAGTGATGACGAAATGCGGCTGAACTTTCGTCGCGTCGCGCCAGTTTTCTTCCTTGACGCCGTAGTTGTCGAGCATCTGTTCCGAACGTAACCAGCCGGGGCTCAGTGCTACCGCCGTGCAGTCGTGCGGCTTGAGCTCCTGGGCCAACGACCACGCCATGCGAACTACCGAGGTCTTTGCGAGATCGTAGAAGAGTGAGACGCGGTAGTTATCGTTGTTGTATTCGGAGGTGCCGTCCGTGACCTCCACGACGAGCCCGCCCTTGTTCTTAATCAGCAGGCGCAGCGCGAAATGGTTCGTGATGATGTGCGTATCGATGGCGAGCCGGAGCATGCGCAGACCGTTTGCGAGCGAGTGTTCCCAGACCGGAACGTTCCACTGGATGAAGTGATCGCCGCCCCAGATGTCGTTGACCAGCACGTCGAGGCGGCCGTGTTCGCGGTCGATTCGCGCAACGAGTTGTTCGACTTGTGACGGATCGAGATGATCGACTTGCACCGGAATTGCGCGCCCACCTGCCTGAGTGATCAGTTCCGCGGTCTCCTCGA
>DASUOZ010000303.1:0-7321 GCA_036276375.1 Pyrinomonadaceae bacterium
GTCGGCGTCTTGATGTTGATTGCCTTGCACGCTTCGACGGCGGCTTTGGATTCCCTGGCGAAGTTGATGAGCTTGGCTGACGAATAACTATCGAGGTTCGGCAACGAGATGTTTTCGCGCACGTTGAAATCGACGATCAGACCGCTCAACCGTCTGTCTTCCGGCACGAGATAAATGCCGTGACTGATGGCGTCTTGCGGCTCCGTGATGCGCAGGACTTTGCCGTCGAGTGAGACTTGGACTTCGAGCGCTTCTTCAACGCCGAAGATCGCGCGCGCCAGCTCAGAACGACCTGCGCCGACCAGACCCGCAATGCCCAGCACCTCGCCCGGTGCGACGCTGAAACTGATCGTGTGATTCGGATAACGGATCGTGCGCAAACGCTGCACGACAAAACCGCCGCCGTTTGTCTTCGCGGGGGAACCATTGCCAGCGGCCGCGCTTTTGAAGAACTCCTTCAGATCGCGACCGACCATCATGCGCACCATGCGTTCGTGCGTGATCTCGCTGCGCTGGAGCGTGCCGGCGTTTTTGCCGTCGCGCAGCACGACCGCGCGATCGGCGATCTCCTGGACCTCGTGCATGCGATGCGAGATGTAGATGATACTGACGTTCTGCGACTTCAGATCTTTGACGAGCTCGAGCAGGCGGCGCGTCTCGCTCAACGTCAAACTCGACGTCGGCTCGTCCATGATGATGATGCGCGCGCCCGCGCCGAGTGCCCGTGCGATCTCGACGAGCTGTTGTTGCGCGATCGAGAGTTGGGCCAGTGGCGTGCGGCTGGACAGGCCCAGCCCGAGTTTACGCAAAAGCGCATCTGCCTCGCGGTAGATGCGCTTTCGATCGATCAGTTTTAAAAAACCGCCTTTGGTTGGTTCGCGGTACAGGAAGATGTTGGCGGCGATGTCGAGATTGTCGAGGACGCTGAGCTCCTGATGAATAAACTCGATACCGAGCGCGCTGGCTTCTCGCGGCGAGCGAATCTCCACCTCGTTGCCGTTGATCTTAACAGTGCCGTTGTCGCGGGAGATGGCGCCGCCGAGGATCTTCATCAACGTCGACTTACCGGCGCCATTCTCACCAATCAGCGCGACGATCTCACCGGCGCGGACGCTCAAACTCACGTTATCAAGCGCGACGACGCCGGGGAATCGCTTGCTGACCCCCTCCATCTCCAGTATGGGCGTGTGGTCTGTCACAGGTTTTTGCCGCGGATAGACACGGACGAACACGGACTGATGTAAAACAAGGGGAGTGGCTGTCTGTGTACGTCCGTGTAAGTCGGTGGCCTTAACTGCGTCCGCGGAGCTGGTTGATCTTCTTTTGAAACGCCTCAACGTCGGCTTGCTTGACCGCGAGGGTCGGCACGAAGATCTGCTTGCTCGCCGGCACGACCGACTTGTCGCCGTTCAAATATTTCGCCATCAACTCCATCGAGCGATAACCAAACTCGTACGGCTGCTGCACGACGGTCGCGTAGATCGAGCCTTCTTTAATGCCTTCAAGCGTCGGGTCTTCCTCGTCGAAGGCGATGATCTTCACTTTGTCGACTTTGTTCGCTTCTTTAACGGCGCTCAGAATCGCGGGACCGTTGTAGGACCAAAGACCAACCATGCCGGCGATGTCGGGATTGTTCACGAGCGTGTCGGCGGCATTTGACTTGGCGCGGACGCGATCTGTGTTGTCAGTGCGCACGTCGATGATCTCAACGTTGGAGCCGGCGAGTGCCTCTTTCAAACCCTGGTAACGTTGCTGCGCGTTGGCTGCGTCAAGCACGCCGACGAAGACCATGATCTTACCGCCCTGCGGTAACGCTTCCTTCACCAATTCGCCCGCCTGCCGTCCGGCCGCAACGTTGTCGGTGCCGATGTAACACACGCGATCGCTCTGGGGCGCGTCGCTGTCCTGCGTAACGACGAGCGCCTGGCTCGCGGCGCGATTGAGCATCTGCGTTTGGTTAACGGGATCGACCGGACTGATCGCAATACCGTGAATGCCTTTCGACAGCAGATCGTCGATGACGCGTTGCTGTTCAGCGGCAGTGCCGTCAGCGGGAATCCTGAACTCGACTTCAATGCCGGCAACATCCTGCGCGGCTTTCTCGGTTCCTTTGCGCGCGATGGTCCAGAAGTCCGATGCGTTGTTTGTGACGAAGGCAAGCTTGTGGTTGCCGCCCGCTGCGCCGCCCGGCCCGCTGCTGTTGGTCGGTCCGGGTTGGCATCCGGCCAGCAGCAAAGTGAACAGGCCTGCACACACAACCAGGAAGACAAATAGACGGATACTCGATCCTTGGAAGTTTTCAGGTCGCATTTGGTCCCTCGGAGTTAAATATTGAGCGTAACGTTGGGTAGATTGCTACATACTTTCGATATTGTCGATGAAAAATTTCCACTGCCTGCGCGTCGGGTTTTACCCGGCTGCGCGTTTTAACTATGGCGTCGCAAGCGGCGTCGACACTGGGCCATGCTCCGGCCGCCACACCCGCGAGCACCGCGACACCGTAAGCCGCGCCTTCCTCCGCCTCGACAGTCTCGACTTCGTGTCCGTAAACATCCGCCTGGATCTGCCGCCACAACGCGGAACGCGCGCCGCCGCCGCCGAGACGAATCGTTTCACACGGTACGTTCAACTCTTTCAAGATCTCAAACGAATCTTTGAGACTGAAAGCGACGCCTTCGAGAATTGCGCGAACAACGTGTGCGCGCGTGTGACTCGCGGTTAAACCCACAAGCGCCGCGCGTGCGTCCGGATCGAGATGCGGCGTTCGTTCACCCATCAGGTACGGCGCCCACAGCAAACCGTCTGCTCCGGGCGGAACTCGTGCCGCTTCGGCAATCAGACTTTCGTATGGATCTCCAGATACAGCGCCAGAAAGGTTACTAGATATTACGCCGAATTGATCGCGAAACCAACGCAGGCTCAATCCTGCACCCTGGGTGACGCCCATCACGTGCCAGCGTCCGGGAATCGCATGGCAGAACGTATGGACGCGGCCTTTCGGATCGAGCGCGGGTGTGTTTGTGGCGGCGAAGACGACGCCGGAAGTTCCGATCGTTGCACTGACCGTGCCGGGCCGGACGATGCCGAGGCCAACGGCGCCGGCGGCCTGATCTCCGGCGCCGGCGATCACGGGTGTACCCGCGCGCAGACCGGTCTCGTCCGCGGCTTTTGGTGAAATCGAACCAGTGATCTCCTGCGATTCGTAGACGCGCGGCAGCAACTCCGCACGCATCTCAGCCACGTCGAGCATTTCACTGGACCAGCGGCGGGCGGCGACGTTCAGCAACAAAGTACCCGAAGCGTCGGCGACGTCCGTTGCTTTGTCACCGCTGAGCCGGAAACGAACGTAGTCTTTTGGGAGGAGAACTGAGCGTGCGCGTTGCCACGTTTCTGGTTCGTGGTCGCGCACCCACAGGAGTTTTGGCAGCGTGAAACCGGTCAGCGCGGGATTGCACGTTAATTCAATCAAGCGCGTGGCGCCGATGTTTGCCGTCAGGTTTTTGCATTGCTCGCCGCTTCGTTGGTCGCACCAGATGATGGCTGGACGCAGCACTTCATCCGCGTCATCGAGCAGCACGGCGCCGTGCATCTGTCCCGAAAGACTGACGCCTTTGATCTCTTCCGCGGGAACGGCTCCTTTGGTGATTGCAGAGCGAATCGCGGCGGCGGAGGCGCGCCACCAATCGTGCGGGTCCTGTTCGGCCCACCCGGTTTGTAATGAAACGAAAGGTTTGTGTTCGACCGTGGCGGAGGCGACGATCTTACCTGCCGCGTCGATCAGCACGGCGCGCGAGCCGCCGGTGCCCACATCTATCCCGATCAGGTGCATCGATTTGTGGGCACCTTCTTAACACAGATTTACTTCGAGATCACGCCGCAAGCGATGCGATCGCCGGAGTTGCCGGACGGATCGGTCTTTTGGTCGTCAGCCTGGGCGTGGATCACGAGCGAGGTACCGCCGTTCGTGTACAGTGAATGATTGCCGGAACCGAGGTTCGCGTGCTGATTCGTCACGGTCGAGTTCACTGTGCCGTCCGGTTTGACCATGAAGTTGTTCATGTCGCCGGCGTGCGCGCCTTGCGGATTCTTCAGACCGTGCTGCTTCGAGCCCGGGTTGAAGTGGGCGCCGGCGGATTCAAACGTCGGTCCTTCACATTTCGCCGCTTCGTGAAAGTGAATCGCGTGTTCTCCGGGCGGCAGATTTTTCAGATCGAGTTTGATGCGCACGCCCTTATCGTTGGCGATTGGCGTGAGCGTCGCGGTACCGATGCTTTCGCCCTGTCCGTTCTTTAGCTCAACTGTGACACCGCTCTCTTGCGCGGTCGCGTAGGTCAAAAAAGATGCTGCCAGTACGACAGCGGCTAACCGGATAAAGTATTGCTTTCTCATTAAAGCCCCTCCGTGTTCTATCTTTGCTCAGGTTTCAGTTGTTTCACTCCGGTGCGGCTCGCTTTGCCTTCGTAGCTGCGGAGCGCCAGCAACGCGATCAGTGCGGAAATAATCAGGAACCACAGTAGCGGGCGTATACCGCCAAACAGTCGCCGGCCCCAACCATCGGAAACGCTCGCGGAAGCAATTGCGCTTTCGTGGCCTGGTAGCGGCGCTTCCAATGTCAGCTTCGAGTGTTCGAGGATTCCTTTCAAACCGTCGACCGCTTTGTTCTGAACGAGGCTGCGTTTGAGTTTCCCAAACGGCCCCGCAAAACCGTCAGCGCGCGAGCGGTTTTCATAAACCAGGAATGACGCCGGGTACGATGCCGGCCCGGCAACGGTCACAAATCCGGTCAGCGCCAGTGATGAATTGAAATAATGATTCGCGTAGATCTGTTTGGAGACGGCGAGTATCTGCGGGCCGAGCTCGCGGTCGCGTTTGTAGATCGTGACGTGGTTGATGCTGATGACGGGCTTCAGGCCAAACTTGATCTTGGACCAGACGAGTAACTCTTCGAGCGGTTGCATCTCCGCGGCAGTTCCCGGCCGTCCGGCAAAGACTTCGTTGAGATAACCGGACGCGTGTTTAAGCGCCTGGTGCTCATCAGCGAGGCGCACTTCATTCTGTTTGTCGTGATACGCGATCAGCGCCGCATCGCCGCGCGAGCGATAGTCTTTCACATACTCGAGCAGCATCGTTTTGAAGAGTTGCGTGGCCTGTTGCGCGTAATCAGGCGCCTGCCAGTTAACTTCGCGCGCAAAGCGCTGAATCATCGCGGCGGAAAGCTTGATCTCGCAGTCGCCGACGACGCATTGTTTCAGATCT
Organism: Pyrinomonadaceae bacterium; assembly: GCA_036276375.1. Classification (GTDB taxonomy): domain Bacteria; phylum Acidobacteriota; class Blastocatellia; order Pyrinomonadales; family Pyrinomonadaceae; genus PSRF01. The sequence goes on from DASUOZ010000303.1 coordinate 5,257, forward strand.
TCGATGTCCGTGGCTTCGAGCGTCAGCGAGCCGAGATCCGCGAACGCGGGCGCGGCGCTGAAGGAGCCGATTTCCAGTACCGCGGCGTTGCTCTTACGCGTCAAACTTTCGCGGTACGAGCGCAAAAATTCGTCGGCGTTGGCGCGCAGCGTCACCAGGCCGGATACTGCGACTTCACGTTTGTCCTGGGCGGGCGCGAGCCGGACAACGGTCTCGCCGCGTTCGAGTGCGGCGAAGTCAGTTGCCTGAAAGGCGGCTTTTTCCTGGAGTAGTTTCTGTAGTTCTGCCAGCGAGGTTTGCCCTGAGGCCGGAATCGAAACGGCAAACAGCAGAGCGCAAGCCATAACGAGTACCGGAAGATGGCGTGCGCAGGTTAACATGTGAACTCTTTTGTTACGCTGAAAAGGGGCTGCGAAACCTTTTGGCATCGGCTGTGCCACAGCGAAACGCGCGGGGGAATGTTCGCGTTACTTCTGTTTTAGACTAAATCGCAAATTGAAAAGTTGTTTCAGAAATTCAGTTAACTTTCGCCTGCTCCCGTGCGTCAAAGAAGTTCAGGGAGGCCATTGAATGCCGCGTTTTTCTCGTAACCTACTGACCAGACCCGTCGCCATGTTCGTCGCGCTGGCGCTCTTCGCGCTGACGATGGTTTCCGCGCCCCTACTGTCGCCACAGGCTCCGACGCCACCGGCGCAGCCGGCATCAGGGCCAGGCGGAAAACAGTACGCTCACACGGAAGTGACGAAGAATCGCTACGGCAAGGGCGGTCAGGAATACTGGATTTTCGAACCCGACTCGCCGAAGCCCGCCACCGCACCCGTGATCGTCCTTCTGCACGGCTGGGGTGGCATGAATCCGATGTATTACGGCGCCTGGATCGACCACCTTGTGAAACGTGGCAATATCGTGATCTATCCGCGTTATCAGGCGAGTTTGCTGACGCCGATCGGCGAGTTCACGCCGAACACCCTGACCGCACTCAAGGACGCGATTGCGCGTCTGCAAACAGAACCGGGACATATCAAACCCGACCTGAACAAGTTTGCGACCGTGGGCCACTCAGTTGGCGGCATTCTCGCGGCGAACGTCGCGGCGTTGGCGAGCGAATCCGGCCTGCCGCGCGTTTCGGTTGTGATGTCAGTCGAACCCGGCATCACGGAAGCGCCGATTAACATTGCGCTCGCCGACTTGAAAAAGATTCCGGCCGAGACTTTGCTGCTGGCCGTCGCCGGCGACCAGGACACCCTCGTGCGTGACGTTGATGCGAAGCGTATTTACAGCGAGTCGACGCGTGTGCCCGCAACAAACAAAGATTACGTGACGCTGGTTTCGGACTCCCACGGCACGCCGACTTTGCAGGCGAGTCATCGCGCGCCCACGGCTCACGACAAGGCTTACGACAGCGGCGACGGTATCGGCGGTGGACCAGCGGAAACTTCTGATCGTGTGGGAGGAGACCGCGCGGGCGGCTTGCCGACACGCCGAATTGATCGCCGGCAAACTGACCGGCGCGAGCGTCTCGAAACGATGATGGTCAACGCGCTCGATTTCTACGGCACGTGGAAGTTGTTTGACGGTTTGTGCGATGCGGCGTTCTACGGCAAGAACCGCGAGTACGCGCTCGGCAACACACCGCAACAACGCTTTATGGGCGTGTGGAGCGATGGTGTACCAGTGAAAGAGTTGAAAATCACCGATAATCCGTGATGCTCCCGTGTCAATTCGTTTCTATGAAAGCCCCATGTCAAAACGAACACTTGGGGCTTTCTTGTTGATTCTGGCTTTTGTCGTGTCTGCTAAGAGCCAGGAGACGACTACAACCACGCAGCCAGCTACAGACACAACGACGACGACGGCCACACCAACACGGGCGACGACATCGACGTACGACTTTCCCGACAAAGGCGAACGGTTCAAGCGCCATCTGAACAGCACGGTTGGTCCACTCCGCCTGGTCCGTACCGGCGTTTCGGCGGGATTCAATCAGTGGAACGATTCACCGGAAGAGTGGGGCCAGGGCATGAAGGGTTACGGCAAGCGTTACGCCTCCGGTCTGGGACGAAAT
>DASUOZ010000304.1:0-2821 GCA_036276375.1 Pyrinomonadaceae bacterium
TCCATATCGGTCGTAAAGAAATACGGTTGTAAGTGCTCGAAAAACTCAACTCGTCCGACGATAAATAGCGTTAGATACGCGGCGATCGTCATGACGATCGCTTGTGCCGGCGAGTCGAACACGACCGAACAGAGAAATGCGAGCGCGGCGACAACGAGAAGCGCCCAGGTACCCGACAGCGTTGCATAGCCAAATCGCATCAGCGCCTCATCGCGCATGATTTTGCCCGGCGCCTCTACGAGATTGAGTGGACCAGGATACAGCTCCAGGTTGCCCCAACCGACGAAGATCAGGCCCACCAATAAATTCAAACCAATGAAGAAGACCAGAAGCAGCGCGGCGTGGAGTGTGGTCACTAAAAACTTCGAAAGGATCAGTGAGGCGCGCGAGATTGGCCGCGTACAGATCATCCGCAAGGTGCCGGCGCGCGCCTCACCCGCGATCTGCGAGCCGGCAGTCATGGACACGAAAATCGGCAGTAGTAACGTAAAAGAAAAGAGCAGCGAGTAGAGCGCGAAAGTCAGTCCGTTGAAATACTGTTTGGATTCGTACGTATATTTGAACTGCTCAACCGCCTCGCCACCGGTCTTGCGGGCGGCGTAGGTGTAGAAACCCCAGAGCATCAAGGCGACGAACGCCGCCAGAACGAGAAACGACAGATAGAAGCTTTTGGCGCGAACCAGTTTTTCGAGTTCGAGTTTTAGCAGGGTCAGCATAGGCGACGACTTGCGAACGAACCGATTAACGTGCAGGGGAAACGTATTGTTCGCAATATTACCGCACAAAAGCGACTACGTTCAGCCGCTGACCCGGCGAGTTTGAAAGTGATTTGCTAGACTGCAAGCTCTGTCACATTCCCGCACCGACGTTCGTGAAGAGTTCTGGAGGCTAAAAGAAACCTATGGCTAAGAAACAGTTGTCAGCCCAACAGCGTGAAGAACTACTCAACACCCTGAAAACCCGTTTTGAGAAAAACATGAACCGCCATAAAGGTCTGGAATGGGCCAAAGTTCAGGCAAAACTGGAAGACAATCCTGCGAAACTTTGGTCGCTGAGTGAAATGGAAAGCACCGGCGGTGAACCCGATGTCGTTGATCAGGATAAGAAGACGGGCGACTACATTTTTTACGATTGCTCCGCCGAAACTCCGAAAGGCCGCCGCAGCTTTTGTTACGACCGCGAAGCGCTGGAGTCGAGGAAGGAAAATAAGCCGGCGAACAATGCGGTTGAGATGGCCGCCGCGATGGGCATTGAGTTGTTAACGGAAGAAGAATACCGCGAGCTCCAAAAACTCGGAGCCTTCGATCTGAAAACGTCAAGTTGGGTCAAAACACCAGCGGATATCCGAAAACTCGGCGGCGCGCTCTTTTGCGATCGTCGCTACAACCGCGTGTTCGTCTATCACAACGGGGCCGAATCTTACTTCGCCGCCCGCGGATTTCGCGGCTCGCTGAAGGTCTAAACTCGTCTACACCACAATTTCATTGACAACCCGCAATGCGCTTGCTATACCAAGCGCAACCCCGACCCTTTCTCTTCGTTCCCCCTAAGATCGAAGCACTGACGGTTGGCCCAGGCCCTCGTGTTTCGCTCCCATTAACTTTGTCATTGTCAGCCGTGCTTTTTTATCGGCTGCCCGAATTGTCTTTAAACATCGATCAGGGGGGGAAGTCATGCCATCTCGAGCGTCCATACTCGCGCTGTTTACGTTCTTTCTACTTTCCGTTACTTCCGCTATTGCCCAAACCGATCGTGGCTCGCTAACCGGCCGCGTTACGGATCCAGCCGGCGCCGGCGTACCAAACGCCAAAGTCACCGCAACCAACGTCAATACATCAGAAACCCGTGAGGTCACAACCTCCGAGGAGGGGACCTACACCATACCCGAGCTCAAAGCAGATCCATATCGCGTCACCGTTGAAGCGCCGGGTTTCAAAACCGCCTCCGCGGAGAACATCGTCGTCGCGGTCCAGGTCAACCGCACACTCGATTTCAAGCTCGAGATTGGCGAGATCAGCAGTGTCGTCACGATCTCCAACGACGAGGCGCCCGTCCTGCAAACCGAAACGCCGGTGCGGCAGACGAACGTGACTGAACGCCAGGTAAGGGAGTTGCCGTTGCTGGTGAGCTCCGAGTTCTCCGGGCGCACGCCGCTCTCGTTCATTTATCTCGACAGCAACGTGACGCAGGGCAGCGGCGCACAAGGCACCGACACTACGCGCTTCCGCGTCAGTGGCGGACAAGCGCTGGGCACAGAGATTCTCATCGACGGTGCGAGTACGCGACGCACGCAGAACGGCACGTTCTTTTCGGAAGTGGCTCCAGGACCAAACGCGTTTCAGGAGTTTACGCTTTCAACCAGCACTTACTCCGCTGAATTCGGCAACTCCTCCGGCGGCGTCGTTAACTTCACGCAAAAGAGCGGCGGCAATGACTATCACGGCGAGATCTACGATCTCATTCGTAACGAAAAGCTGAACGCGAACACGTTTCGCAACAACGCCTTCAACATCGATCGCGCGCGCGACAACCAGAACGACTTCGGTTTCAACATCGGTGGTCCAATCACGATCCCGCACTTCGGTGAAGGCGGACCGTACATCCATCGTTTCCGCAATCGGGCATTTTTCTTCTTCAACTACGAAGGCTATCGGTTCACTGAAGGCTCAAACAACATCATCACGGTTCCGACACTGAGGATGCGGCAGGGAGACTTCTCCGAACTGCTGACCGACCCTTACATTCTGTCGTTTTTCGGCCACGGGATTCAGATCTACGATCCGCGGCAGCCTGCGGGAACTCGCACGGCCATTCCCGGAAA
>DASUOZ010000305.1:0-2663 GCA_036276375.1 Pyrinomonadaceae bacterium
CAACCTGAGAGGTGAGGCTACGTCGGCAGCTTCGCGAGGCCGTGCCGGAAGGCATAAATGATGAGCTCCAGACGGTCCGAAACTTCGAGTTTTGAGAACACGGAACTGAGGTGATGCGTGACTGTCGTTTCACTGATAAAGAGTCTCTCGCCCACCTGTTTATTCTTTAATCCCTCACCAACCAGTGCGATCACTTCCCGCTCACGATCGGTGAGCGATTCAATCTTCGCGAGCTCCGGATCGACCATCGCGGGCTTGCTCAACTCCTGAATCATGCTGCCCATCATCGAACGTTCAATCCAGACTTCGCCTTCGTAAACTTTTTTGATCGCTTTCAGCAGCTGATCCGCCGCGTGTTCCTTGAGCACAATGCCCATGGCGCCGCGGCGAATCGCCCGCCGGTGCGAGTCGGGATTCTGAACGCCCGTGAGTATCAGCACGCGCGACTGTGGGCTCGCTTCGCACAGCTCGGGCAGAAACGTCAGCGCATCTTCATCACCCAGGAGCAGATCCAGGATGATCACGTCGGGCGTATCGCTCACCGCCCGTTCGAGCGCTTCCTCGCGGTTGCCGGCCATGGCGACAACGCGCATGTGTTGATCCTGTTCAATCAACATACGTAGCCCACTGCGGATGACGACGTGGTCGTCAACGATCATGATGGTAATTGGCCGCTCTGTCATGATGAGGTTCTCTAGAGAGGAATGCCAACGCTTACCACAGTGTAGTCCTTTTCGTCGACAAACACCTGTGTGTCTCCACCCAGCAATGCCGCCCGTTCGGCAATTGAATGGGGCCGGAACGTTTTCACGCTTTCATGGCCGTCACCGCGTTCCTGTTCCGGATTGGCCCGCGGACGGCTGTTCTTGATCTGCAAGAGCAGCGAACTGTTTTTACACGATATCTCAACCCGCGCGTCCCGACAAAACGCGTGACGCCTTACATTGCTCAAGCCTTCGGCCACGATTTGAAATACTTCTGCCGCCAACCGATCGTTCACCTTAACTTTCCCGCGCGCTTCGACGTCTACTTTGATCCCCGTCACCAGCGAGAACCGTTCGGCAAAACGTTCGATTGCCGGCAGCAACACGTCCGTCCGTTCTTCGCCGGCCCGCAACCCCCAAACAAAGCGGCGCAGCTCGGTAAGCTCGTGATCGGTGAGCTCGAGCAGTTCCTGGATGTCGCCGCGGATCGCGGTGTTGCCCGACTCGAGTTTTTGGTCCAGTGCCGAGAGGCCAAACTGCAAACCCAGATAGGGTTGAATCACGCTGTCGTGTATGTCCGCGGCGATCCGCCGTCGTTCCTGTTCCGCGGCGTCAGAGGCGAGGTTGTCGATCAAGCGGATGTTTTCCATCACCGGCGTCACGTGGTCCATCAACTGCAACAGGAAGTCCATATCGGGCGAGTCGATTCGTGCCGGACCGTCGATGATGTACATGCGTCCGACTGGCTGATGACGGTAGTAAACCGGCATTGAGACGTAACGCTGGGCGTCGAGCATGCCGGCGACTTTGTCTGACTCGGTCGAGCCGGAGTCGGAAAAAAGTTTTGTTTTTACCTCAAAGAGCCGCGTCTGTGATGAATCAGCACGCCGATAAATCACGGCGTTATCCAGCGAAGGCTGGAGAAACGGGGCCGCCGCTTCGCTGGAAATCTCGGGAGGTGCGGAACGGCTTGGCGTAGTGCCGCGCGTGACGCGATACATTTGATAATTCTCGGCGGCCGGTTTTCCCGGAATCACCAGCAGGCAAGCCTCGGCGTCGTAGAACGCGCGGATGCTCTCGAGGATCGCTTTGATAGTCCGATCGATGCCGTAACGCGGGTTGGAAAAGACGGTTACCTCTTTCAAGAGTTTGAGCCGGTTCTTCAACTCCGTGTGATAGCCGCCCCAGCGCGCAATGATGTAACCAAACGTCAGTAGACCGATCGGCGCCATCATGAAGTGGTTCATCGGAATCTGTTTTTGGCGCGCATTGAAGAGGCTAACGATCATATAGATGGCCGTTGACGCGAGCGTCAGTCGCAAACCGTCACTCAAACCCCAACTGAAGGACGCAACTACGATCGAGAAGAAAAAGAAGTAATAGAAAATGCCGTTGCTGGTGAGGGCGACGAGCGGCACATACCAGAGTAGATCGATCCACGGAATGAGCCGGTGCGCAGCCAGGGGATTACGCCGCACCGAGAGGTGATAGATCAAAAGCCCGTAGAGCGAATAGAGAACGAGAACTACCTGCGTCGGAACTGCCAGGTTGCGCGGGGCAGTGAGATCGAGGACGGAGATGAGGAGAGCTGAAGTCCCGAGCACCACGCGCATGCCCGCGATCAGCCGGAGATCGATCCACTGTTCTGAAAGTGAATCTTTGTAGTTCAACTACGTTTCTCCCAGCAATGTTCTCAATCGCTCCCAGGCGCGATCCGCTTCGGCGCCGAACAGAACCACGTCGTTCTGCCGTTCATCGAGATCGAGACTGAGGCGCGTTTTGAGATCGCCCTCGCCCGGCCGGTAGTGAGCGCTCGTGATGTGGTCGATATTGACCAGCAATCTGCCGCCCTCAGGGTGATTGAAGTCGATAAATTTCATCGGTTATTAGCTCCCTAAACGGAGTTGTGGAATCGGCCAATTAGCGGCCCGAGACTCTCGGTGATCTGTTTCCGATGTG
>DASUOZ010000306.1:0-8229 GCA_036276375.1 Pyrinomonadaceae bacterium
CGGCGTCGAACTACGCGACCGGCGAACTGCTCGGTCGGTTTCAGATTTCCCCACGTCTGGTTACGATTGGAATCGGAATCTTTTTTATCTTCCCGGGTCTGGCGTGGTTTCTGACTCAGCGTTGGTGGGATCGTGACGTCAGGAAACTTCAACTATGCGAACTAAAATCGGAGTGATGGGATCGGCGGCGCCGGACAGTGCGCGGCTCGATTCGGGCAGAGTGCTGATCGAGAAGGCGGAGGAACTGGCCCACGCGATCGCTAAACGCGACGTGGTGCTCTTCACCGGCGCGACGACGGGGCTCGTTTACGTTGTCGGGAAGGCCGCGCATGACGCCGGGTGTTTTCACGTCGGCATTTCACCGGCGAGCAACGAGCTCGAACACGTCGAGATTTACCACTTGCCGCTCGATGCGTGCGACACGATCGTCTACACGGGTTTTGGTCTGAAGGGCCGAAACGTGGTGCTGGTACGGTCGTGTGACATTGTGTTGTTTGTGGCGGGCGCGATGGGCTCGTTGAACGAGTTTACGATCGCGCACGATGAGGGAAAGGTTATCGGCGGTTTGACGGGAACGGGCGGCGTCGCGGACGAATCGGAGTTTCTGTTACAGAAGTTTGGTAAACGGGCGACGGCGAGTCGCGTCTTTACGAGTTCTGATCCGGAGCAACTGATAGAACAATGCTTAGCAGCGAGGTAGTTCACGCGCCGTACGCCGGTACGACTCTCGTCGACGATTTTGAGAACGAGGTGTGGGAGCGGTGCCCGCCGCTGTCAATCACGCGTTTGTGGTCGGGCGCGCCGGCGGCGGTCGAGCGCCACGCGGAGGCGCGCGTTTGCTGGTCCGGCGCGGCGCTGCACGTACGCTTTGTGGGTAAACAACACGAACTCCTGGTCGTCTCGAGTGGGCCAATAACTGACCGCAAAACGCTCGGGCTGTGGGACCGCGATGTTTGTGAGATTTACGTGGCTCCGGACCCAGCGAACCCGTCGCATTATTACGAGTTTGAGGCCGCGCCAACGGGCGAGTGGGTGGATTTGGGGATTGTGATCGGTACCGAAGGCCGGATTACCGATTGGGATTACAGCTCTGGAATGGCCGTGTCTGCCAAGGTCGAAGAAACACGGATTAAAGTTGCAATGTCGATTCCCTGGAGCGACTCGATTCCAAAACCAAAGGCAAACGACCGCTGGCTGGTGAACGTGTTTCGCTGTGTCGGACCCGAAGCGCCTGATCGATATCTGGCCTGGCGGCCGACGGGTACACCGGAACCAAATTTTCACGTGCCCAAAGCTTTCGGTTCGCTTGTTTTCAGGCAGGATTAGGACTGCGGAGGAGCTTGGCGACGTACGCATTGAAACTCGCGCGGTCCGCATCGGTCATCTCGGTGATGCGTGCGCCAATCACGTAACCGGTCTCTTCGTCTGTTTCATCGAAAGCTTCGTACCGCACAGTCGTGAGCTTCATTTCAACGGGCCCAGTGGGCAGTTCAAGCTTCACAAACACGCGCCGTTCTGAGCCCGCGAGGTAATGTTCGCCGATACGAATCGCCGGGACAATCAACGCCAAACCCGTCGTGCTGATGTCGAGCGTGTGACCGTCGAGGCTTGGGAGACGCCGTGAACCGTTCGAACTGACACGCGGATCGGAGAGGCGGAGCGTGAAATTCAGGCGTGCGCGCACACGCTTATGTCCCCGCCGATTGCCTATAAAGCGGCGCAGATGCGACACAATCCTACGAGGAAGTTCCGACATTACCCGAGAACGACAGTCTAGACCGCTATTTGTTGAGGATGGGCCAACCAGAGGAGTCGGGGGGCAGCCGCAAAGTCATTCTAGAGAACCTGACCGGAGGCATGCAATAGTTAATTCTTCAACACGAGCGGCTTACCGCCGTTGTCGCCGCTTCTGACCCCGGTCGCGTCGAGATAGAAGGAAAGACGGCCGGTCCGGCCATATTGGGCCGGTTCGGCGGTGGCGTACCAGGATTTTCCGTCGGCTGAACGGTTGATCTGGAAGCGATAACCGGTCGATTCAGTGCTTTCGATGTCCTTGGGAACGACGCCCGCGGCGACGAGCTCCGCCAGATTGCCAAACTGTCCGTTACGATTCTGACTATAGAGCACCTGTCCGAGCGAGATCCGAGTCATCATGTCCTGCACATCGTTGTGATGGGCGTTGATGCGGGCTTCGAAGAAAAACTGCTTGCCGGCCTTCTTGACGAGATCGAGGTTCTCCCGGTCGCCCACGATCCAGGTGTTGTCGATCATGATCAGTGACGCCAGTTCGATCTTTTGCTTGCCTTCGGCATCCAGCACTTTTACGAAAACCGTGGCCACATCGCCGCTGACCTGTTCGCCGGAAACGTCGATTTTTTCCGGCATCTTTTCAGTCACGGCGAGCGCCATCTTCTCGAAATCAGGCCGCAAGTCCTCGAATTCCTGCGTCGACAAACCCTCAATCGCCGAGCGATAAATCGACAACACAAAGGCCTCGCGAAACTTTTTCTCCCGCAGCATCTGGTAGAACAGGCGCGTCGTCTCTGTGGGCGAGCGAGGCGGGTTCTGGGCCAGCGTGGTCGCGGAGCCGGCGAGCACAAACAGCACGAGGAGACAAACCATTGTTTGGGTGCGGTGCAGCATCGAGAAAGGCCTCAGTTTGATGAAAGGCGCGCCCCTGATTAGCAGCGCGCCTTGATTGATTCGGGAACTACGTTTCTTCAGCTAGCTCCTGCGCTTTGGTGCGAGGATCACTTCCCGACCGACGAGATAGAGAATGATCATCAACACCAGGAACGGCAGCAGCGACAAAACGTTTGCCCAATCACCCGCGAAGAACGGATTGTTTTCTCTCGACCAGTGTTCGATCAGGTCGCTCCGCTCTTTCCACAGACCGGCGAAGAACGCGATGAACACGGCCGCCAACGCGCCGCCGGCAATGTAACCGGAAGCCATCAGCACGCCCGGGCTCTTGTCGGTCTCGGCGATGAACTCTTCCTCCGACATTTCGCGGCCTTTGAACTTGACCCGCAGGTACTTGTCTACGAGCCAACGAATCATGCCGCCGATGAAGATCGGGCTCGACGATGAAAGCGGCAGGTAAACACCGACCGCAAACGCCAGCGACGGGATGCCCGCCATTTCAAGCACGATGGCGATCATCACGCCGAGCAATACGAGTCCCCACGGCAGTTGCTGATTCAGGATGCCTTTGATGATGTAGGACATCAGCGTCGCTTTCGGGGCGTCGTACTTCGACACTGACGAGCCGTCGGGCGCAACGCGATGCGTGCCGTTGATACCGGGATCTACGTAGTACTTGATGTTGCCCTGATCGTCTACGAGATACTTGCCCGGAGCTCCATTCTGTTCGTCGACTTTATGCCAGGTGCGGTACTGGTTCGGATCAGGCGTAACGAGTCCGGTGCCTTTTACGGGTTCCGCCGGACCGAGATTCGCCATGTCCGGACGCAGAGTTGCCGGGAAATTGCGCTCGACTCTTTTTACAACCTTGCCTGAACCATCGACGAGATACTCACCGGGTTCAAGACCAGCGACAAGACCCGTTGCGGTTTCGTTCCTCAGCAAGCGGAAATCGCCGCCATCCGGAGGTTGCGTGGTTTCCGTGTAAGCAGGAAGTGCCGCAGCGGCGCCGCTATCCAGTTGCGGGCCGTTCTGCACGGCACGGAAGGTAGTTTGCGGTACGTAAATCGTGCTCTCCTCGTTAAGCCGGAGCAGGATCGGACCGAGAATCAAAGCCGAGGCGAGCGCGCCGATCAGAATCGCGATCTGCTGATAACGCGGCGTCGCACCCACGAGAAAGCCCGTCTTCAGATCCTGCGAAGTAGTGCCGCCGTTCGAGGCCGCGATACAAACGATACCGCCAATCGAGAGCGCGGTAACGTAGTAGCTTGGGCCACTCCAACCGACAATCAGGAAGATCAAACAGGTCAGCAGCAGCGTCGCCACAGTCATGCCCGAAATCGGGTTTGACGACGAGCCAATCTCGCCCGTCAGACGAGACGAAACCGTCACGAACAGGAAACCGAAAGCGATGATGAGAATCGCGCCCAGCAAATTGAACTGAAGGTGAAGCTGGGGCAGGATCATGATCATCGCGATCAGGACCAGCACGCCGCCGACCACGACCTTCATCGACAGGTCCTGATCCGTCCGCGGCAAATTCGAACCGGCGGCCTGTCCGCCCCGCAGGTCACTGAGGCCGCCCTTCAAGCCGTGCCAGATGGTCGGCAACGAACGAAACAGACTAATAATGCCGCCGGCAGCCACCGCGCCCGCGCCGATATACAGCACGTAAGCGCCGCGGATCGCATCCGGGTCCATTGCGCTGATCGGCACCGTGCCGGGAGTCAGAGCGGTGGTCGAACCTTCACCGAAAAACTTGATCGCCGGAATGAGTACGAGATAAGCGAGCACGCCGCCGGCGCACATGATCGAAGCGATGCGCGGTCCAATTATGTAACCGACGCCAAGCAACGCCGGCGAGATTTCGGCCGCCAGCGAACCTGCCTTGAACGGCGCGCCAAACACTTTGCTCGGCACGTCTTTCCAACCCTTTAGAGCCGCCATCGCGATCTGGTAAACGAGTCCGATACCGAAACCGGTGAAGATCGTCTTAGCGCCGGAATCGGCCTCATCCGAAGCCGCGGCCCTTGCTTTGTAACTCGGATCAGCGGCCGCGCGCGACTCCGCCGACGCGCCGGCCTTCAACACTTCCGCGCACGCAGTACCTTCCGGATACTTCAGGAGGCCGTGTTGCTGAACAATCAGCGCCCGGCGTAGCGGAATCATCATCAGGATGCCGAGCAATCCGCCCATCGTCGCGACGAGCATCACGCGCGTGAACTCGAGGTCAAAACCCAGAATCATGATCGCGGGCATCGTCACGCCGACGCCGAACGCGATCGACTCGCCTGCTGAACCGGCCGTTTGCACGACGTTGTTTTCGAGAATCGTGGCCTCGCGCACGCCAACCTTGCCGAGCAAACGGAAGAGGCTGATCGAAATAACGGCGACGGGAATCGAAGCGCTGACTGTCAAACCGACTTTCAGGACCAGCCACAACGAGGACGCACCAAAGACCATACCCAGCAGCGTGCCGACGATGAGCGGCAAGGGCGTGAGTTCACGAATACTTGCAGCGGCGGGAATATACGGTCGAAAGGTTGCGAGAAGCGGATTGGTATGCGGGGCTGTTTCTTTTACTGCAACTCTATCCGGGAACTCATTAGCACCGACGTTCGCGCCGGCGGTTTCAGAAGACATCCGGTGTGACCTCCAACTGGTTTTCCATAAACGGGGAGTGCGCGGGGTTTGAAACGCTCGCTACTTTACACGGGCCGCCCGCACTCGGCAAGCGGTTAAACGGGCCTTTTTGCGCATTTTTAATGGTAAACTGCGCCGGATGAAAATCCGCTTACCCGTCCTGCTACTGCTCTTTGCGTTGATCGCTTTCGCGCATCCCGCGCGGTCGCGTCGGCCGGTCTCCGTAGCCGATGTTCCGATGCCGTCAGACGTGCTCGGGTTTGCACCTGGAGAGGACCGGAAACTCGCTTCGTGGAGCCAGGTACTCGATTATTTCGAACGGCTGGATCGCGCCAGCGACCGCGTTATTTTTGAGACGCTCGGGCAAACCTCGATGGGCAAGCCGTTTGTGATGGCCACCATCAGCGCACCCGAGAACCTGGCGAAACTCGACGAGTACCAGCAGATTCAAAAACAGCTCGCTGACCCACGCGAGCTTGGACCACCGGCCACGCGCGATCGCAAGGCCGCCCAGTTGATCGCCCGCGGTAAAACGATCGTGCTGATCACGTGCGGCATTCACTCGACCGAGGTCGGCTCGTATCTCTCGAGCATGCTCATCGCGCACCGGCTGGCGTCGTCGAACGAACCCGAGATCCAAAACATACTCACGAACACGATCTTGCTGCTCGTCCCTTCGCTGAATCCTGACGGCGTGGACATCGTGAAGAACTGGTACGAGAAAACCCTCGGCACGCCCTATGAAGGAACCGATCCGCCCGAGCTCTACCACAAGTACACCGGACACGATAACAATCGCGACTGGTATGCCTTTACGCAAGTCGAAACGCAACTCACCGTAGACAAGATTCACAACGTCTGGCATCCGCAGATCGTACATGACATACACCAGCAGGGCGCGATGGGTTCGCGTTTGTTTCTACCGCCGTACATGGCGCCGGTGGAACCAAACGTGCCGAAACAGCTCGTCGCCGGCTACACAAAATTAGGTAACTGGATGGCGCAGGAGCTGCGCGCCAAAGGCTTCGAAGGCATCACGACGAATTCCACCTACGACGCGTGGACGCCGGCGCGTGCTTATTCTCACTACCACGCGGGAGTGCGCATGTTGTCGGAAACTGCTTCCGCGAAGATCGCTTCGCCGGTTACGTTGACGTTCAATGAACTCACAGCGCGCGCGGGTTACGATCCGCAGAAGGAGTCGCCGACCTTTGGGCCAGTGTGGCGCGGTGGCGAGTGGAAGCTGAGCAACATTACGAATTACATGACGACGGCGGCGTTTCTGTTATTGCGAAACGCGGCCGAGAACCGCGCCGAGTGGTTGCGTTCGTTCTATTCAATTGGGAAAGAAGCGGTGCGGCCACGGAGACCGGGCGAGCTGTTTGGTTTTCTGATCGAGCCGTCGTCTAACTCCGAAGAGCTGTTCGCGATTCTTCGTCGCGGCGGTGTTTGGCTCGATGTTCCCAAAGAGGGCACGACGTTTAGAATCGGCAAACGAACGTTTCCTGAGGGGACAAAGCTTATCAGGATGGACCAACCATACGGAGCCTTCGCGAAAGCATTGTTGGAAGTACAGCGCTATCCAAACTTAAGGGACGCTACCGGCCATCCAATACCGCCCTACGACGTCACTGCACACACACTGCCGCTGCTGATGGGCGTGGAAGTTCACGCAGTCAAGGCGCCTTTCAGATACACCGCACCAACCGAACCCGTTACCGAAGTCGTTGGCGCGACAAACGCGATCGCGGCGGGGCCGGGTACTCGCTTACGAGCCATCTATCGCTCGTCCGTGCCGAGTCACGACGAGGGTTGGACCAGATGGATCTTTGACAGTAAGGGTATTCCTTTTGGCGTGCTAACTGACAAGGAGTTGCGCAACGGCGTGGTGGTTTACAAGCCCTCGGCCGGTGTCACGATTAAGTACCCGACGATCGTGATCCCGGATCAGCCGGCGCGCACGTTACTCGAAGGCTATCGCGCGAACACAATGCCGCCGGAAGTCTCAGGCGGTATTGGCGAGCAGGGCGTGAAGACGCTGCGCACATTTGTCGAGAGCGGAGGAACAGTGATCTTCCTGAACCGTGCCTCCAATTTCGCGATCGAGCAGTTCAAACTGCCCGTGCGTAATGTTGTCGCGGAACTGCCGCGGACCGAATTCTATGTACCCGGTTCGATCCTGCGGATCGAGCTCGACACGTCGCATCCGCTCGCTCAAAGCATGCTCAAGGAAACAATCGCGTGGGCTGAAGACTCGCCCGTGTTTGAAGTCGCAGACGTCGCCGGCGCAAGTGTGCCATCAGCAAATGCGCGCATCGTTGCGTCTTATCCTGTCGACAAGGACGCGCTGCTCTCCGGCTGGTTGTTAGGAGGAGAAAAGCTCAAAGGCAAGGCCGCGTTGATCGAAGTGCAAGTAGGCGAAGGCCACATCATTCTCTTCGGCTTCCGCCCGCAATACCGTGCACAGTCGCGGGCAACTTTCCCGCTGTTTTTCAACGCGCTGAACCGTTAGCGTGCACTGCTGACTGGCATCCGCAGATTACGCAGACCTCACCCATCTGCGTAATCTGCGGATTTACTTCACTGCTTCTCCAGATACATCTTCGCCGCCATCTTTGTCAGCTTCCACACGCGCGACCAGGCAATCTGACTGTCGCCGTTCTCGCGCCCGGTGAGCTTGTCGATGATCAACTGGCGCAGCACCTTCCCTTCACGCCGCAACATAAACTCTCGCGCAAACGGTTTCGCCGTCTCGAAGAAACTGAAACCCGGATCCGTCACGACGCCGATTCCCTCGAGCGTCATCAGCGCGCGCATGATGTAGGTGAAGTTTGACGGTAACCGGAACGGATACTCGTAAATCACTTCCGCCAGGTCGTAAGTCAATTCCTTGAAGTTGACGTCGCCGAGCCGCAGATTCAGATAGTGGGTGAACAGGCTCTC
>DASUOZ010000307.1:0-2557 GCA_036276375.1 Pyrinomonadaceae bacterium
CGGCCGTCGAGCATAGCGCCTAACCAACCTTACAAACACTGGTGGGTCTACAAGTACTGGATCGCGTTCATCGTCCTGCTGTTAGTCGTCGGGATGGGTACGTTCCTGATTTCGGGTTCGACTAACGAAGTGTTTTCCGACACGGTGAGGCTGGCGCCGCTGCCGAATGAAGACGGCACGCAGGTGTACTTCAGCCAGCCGTTTGAGCTTGCCGGGCGACGCAACATTCGCATTCTGGGTGAGTCGCCCGTGCAGAACACCTGGGTCTATCTCGAAGGCGATTTGATAAACGAAGAGACGGGCGTGGTGCAGTCGTTTCCGATCGACATTTCTTACTACCAGGGTGTTGAAGACGGCGAGTCGTGGAGCGAAGGCGGGCAAACTGATTCGGCGTACACGTCTGCGATGCCTGCCGGCCGGTATGTTTTGCGGCTGGAGGGGCAGTGGGAGCGCTGGCAACAACCCGCGACGGTTTCGATCAGGATCGAACAGAACGTGTCGCACGGTTTCAACCTCCTGATAGCGCTCATCGTTTTGTCGATCGGCCCGATTGCCATGGCGGTCTATCACATCGGTTTCGAACGCCGGCGCTGGTCAGAGAGCATGTTCACCGAGACCGGCTCAGACGACGATGACGACGACGACTGAGTAGGTTGGTGGGATGCTGATACGCAAAATTCGTTGTGAGTTCCGGATACGGTAAGCGAGGAAGAAAGATGCTGAAAACACTCTACACAATTTTTGGCGCAGGGGTGGTGACACTCTATGCCGCGGCCGCGATGCTCGGTTGGGAGATCGCCGGCGGTACGCGCCGACAGTTGCCGCCTGACGCGCGGCAGAATGGTTATCGCTCGTTCCACTTCTGGCACTACGGCTTGCGCGGAGGAAAATGATGATCAATTCAAGCTTCGGATTAGCGGTACCGCTGGAAACACTCTTACCCGTCGTGGTGACCACGATTGTTTTCGTTATTTTGGGCTTAATCATTTTCGCCCTCGCTTTCCTGGTCATCGCCAAAGCCACACCGTTCTCCGTGCGCAAGGAGATCGAAGAGGATCAGAACGTGGCGCTGGCTATCGTGATCGCTTCCGTGATTCTCGGCAGCGCGCTGATCATCGCCGCCGCGGTCCACGGCTGAGGACATTGCCGATTTTCGATTGCCGATTGCCATTGCATCGTCGAATCAGACACGCTCTCACTCTTTCAAATCGGCAATCGAAAATCGAAAATCGGAAATAACATGAGCCGCCCGCCGCTACTCTTTCTCAACGTTCTCATTGTCGCGACCTGCGGTCTGATTTATGAACTCCTGGCGGGCACTCTCGCGAGCTACGTACTCGGCGACTCGATCACTCAGTTTTCACTGATCATCGGCATCTATCTCTTCGCCATGGGCGTCGGCTCATGGCTCTCGCGCTTCATTGAGAAAGGCCTCGCGCGCCGCTTCGTAGATATCGAACTGGCCGTCGCAATCCTCGGCGGCTTTTCCGCGCCGCTGTTGTTTCTCACCTTCGCCCGCGTCAGTTACTTCTACGCCGTACTCTACTTTCTCGTGTTTGCGATCGGCACGTTTGTAGGACTCGAAATACCGCTGCTGCTGCGCATACTGAAGGACCAGGTCGAGTTCAAAGAGCTCGTCTCGCGCGTGCTCGCGTTTGACTACATCGGCGCACTGCTGGCGGCGATCTTGTTTCCAATGCTGTTTGTGCCGCGGCTCGGGTTGGTGCGGACGTCGCTGGTCTTCGGCCTGTTGAATGCGGCGGTGGCGTTGTGGGGCACGTGGCTGTTGCGCCCGTTGATCAAGGGCGGCATCACGGGTCTGCGAGTGCGCTCAGTGGTCGTGATGGCACTGCTGCTGGTAGCGCTGGTTAAGGCAAACACGCTCACGTCCCTCGCGGAAGACGAGATGTTTGCCGACGAGATCGTCTACACGAAGAACACGCATTACCAGCGGATCGTGATCACGCGCGGCCGGGCGGGTTTTCAGTTGTTTCTGAACGGGAATTTGCAGTTCAGCTCGACAGACGAGTATCGCTATCACGAAGCGCTGGTGCATCCGCCGATGCTCGTGTCGAACAATCCAAAGCGGGTGCTGGTTTTGGGCGGCGGCGACGGGCTCGCCTTGCGTGAGATTTTGAAATATCCGTCAGTCGAGCACGTGACGCTTGTAGATCTTGATCCGGAAATGACGCAGCTCTCGAGTCGTTTTCCGCTGCTGGCGGAGTTGAATAAACGCGCGTTCGACGACCAGCGCGTGCAGGTTGTTAATGAAGACGCGTTCATCTGGATCGAGAAGGCGAATCAAATCTTTGACGCGGCGATCGTGGATTTTCCCGATCCGAATACTTTCGCGCTCGGCAAGCTTTACACCACGCGTTTCTATCGCTTGTTGCGAAGTCGATTGACGCCGGACGCCGGAGTAAGCGTGCAATCGACGTCGCCGATGTTCGCGCGCAGTTCTTACTGGTGCATCATTCGCACACTCGAAGCGGCAGGTTTTTCTGTTAAGCCTTACTACACAGCGGTGCCGAGTTTTGGTCTTTGGGGCTTCGCACTC
>DASUOZ010000308.1:0-5052 GCA_036276375.1 Pyrinomonadaceae bacterium
ATACTTCGAAACGATGGGTATTCCGTTGCTGCGCGGTCGCAACTTCTCGAGTCTCGAACTACGAGAACCCCGGCGCGTCGTACTCATCAACGAAGCACTGGCGCGCAAACACTTCCGAACCGAAGATGCGATCGGAAAACGTCTGGACGTCGCGATGTTTGAAAACCCGATCTGGTGCGAGGTCATCGGCGTTGTCGGCAACGTTCGGTACGACAGTTTGATCGACGAATCGCCGCCGGCCGTCTACTTCGCCCACCCGGATTTGGCGTATTCGTTCATGACGCTCGTCATCCGCACCGACGGCGATCCGTCGTCGATCGCACCTGCGGTCCAACGCGAGATCCGCGGGCTCGATCCGAACCAGCCCGTTTCAGACGTACGGACGATGAACCAGGTGATGTCTGAGTGGGTGAGCCGTTCGCGATTCAACACGCTGCTGCTTGGGTTATTTGCGGCACTGGCGACGTTGCTTTCCGCTGTCGGCATCTTCGGCGTGATGAACTACTCCGTCGCCCTGCGCACACGCGAGCTCGGGCTGCGACTCGCGGTCGGCGCGCAGCCGCGACAGGTCCTGTTGCTGGTTTTGAAGCAGGGACTATTGCTGACAGTGTTTGGCGTCGCCGTCGGCCTGGCCGCCGCCTTCGCTCTGACTCGCCTACTCTCGGGACTTCTCTTCGGCGTACAAGCAGTCGACGTGAGCACGTTCACCACAATCTCGCTCTTGCTAGTCCTCGTGTCTCTCTTCGCCTGTTACCTCCCCGCGCGTCGCGCCATGCGCATCGACCCGCTGCGTGCGCTGCGTTATGAGTAAACGGCGGTAAAGGCAGTCCACAGATTACGCAGAGAAAAAGAAATCTGTGTAATCTGTGGATGTGATACGCTTTGCGCCCGATGACGGGCGAGTCCGGCAGAACTGCGGGATCGAAACTTGGCTGGCTCATCGCCGGTCGACTCATTACCGCCCTCCTTCTCAGCGTCTTCGGCACTATTTGGACCAGCGCCGCCGAGCCAGAGCGCACGATCAATAAGAGTCTGACGCTCCTCACGATCGTCGCCTGCCTGACGATCGCCTATGCAC
Source organism: Pyrinomonadaceae bacterium (assembly GCA_036276375.1). GTDB lineage: Bacteria > Acidobacteriota > Blastocatellia > Pyrinomonadales > Pyrinomonadaceae > PSRF01. The sequence goes on from DASUOZ010000308.1 coordinate 1,079, forward strand.
TAATTTTTCGTCTCTCGAAAAACATCCCCGCGCAGGCCCGTTTTCAACTCGCGCTCGACGCGCTATTGATCACGTGGCTGGTTTGGAATTCGCAAGTCGTTCAGTCGCCTTACATCGCGCTCTACATCGTTATCATCGCTATCTCGAGTCTCTTTCTCGGCCCACGCGGAGCACTTGTTACGTCAGTCGCCTGCGCGGTGGCATTCACAGCCTGCGCGCTCGCAATCACGGGCGTTCTCGGGCCAACGCGTTCGTCTGACCTCGTCGGCGGCTCGCTTTCACAAACGATTCAGTGGGTCGGACTTTTCGATATCGCATTTCTCGTCGTCGGCCTGCTCTCCGCGCGACTGGCGGAACGCCAAACGCGTTCGGACGTACGACTCCAGGCCGCCAAGCAATCGCTTGCCAGCCTGCGCGCGCTCCACGAACGAATCGTCGCTTCGATCCGCTCCGGTCTCGTCACCACGGATCTTTCAGGACGCATCTACAGTTTCAACGCGGCCGCCCAGGAGATCACCGGATACCAGGAAGCCGCGATTCGCGGTCAGGACGCTTCGATCCTTTTCGGCGACGTAAAGGAACGCATTGCGGAATCAGTGCGCGCGCTCGAAAACGGAGAAGCCAGTCCGCGGTTTGAAACGAATTGTATGACGGCTGAAGGAATGCATCTGCGACTCGGATTCAGCATCTCGCCGTTGTCGTCGGAAGCCGGCGAAACGACCGGCATGGTGATCACGTTTCAGGACCTGACGCAGGTCAGATCACTGGAAGAGACGTCAAGACGCCAGGACCGACTCGCCGCAATCGGACGCATGGCTGCGTCGATCGCGCATGAAATCCGCAACCCGCTCGCCGCGATGCGTGGCTCGATCCAGATGCTGCGCTCGGAGGTTGATAACGACTCGTCGCAGGCAGAACTGATGGAGATCATCCTGCGCGAGTCTGATCGCCTCAACCGCATCATCACTGACTTTCTCAACTACGCGCGGCCGCGCTCGCTCACCCAAGCTCGGGTGGACGTCGGCGATCTGCTGCATCAAACGTTCGCACTGTTGCGGCACAGTCCGGAGATCGGCCCGAATCAAACGGTCGCTGAGGAGCTGCCCGGTGAACCGATCTTCGCCGAGGCTGACGAAGGGCAGTTGAAGCAGGTGTTCTGGAACCTTGCTCGCAACGCCTTGCAGGCAATGCCACAGGGCGGAACGTTGCGTGCGACTCTTGAAAAGAATTCCCACGATCGGCTGCGCATCGCGTTTTCAGACACCGGCCGCGGCATGTCGCCCGATCAGGTCGAACACCTGTTCGAGCCGTTTTCCTCGACAACAGGCGGCACCGGCCTGGGGCTTTCGATTGTTTATCAAATCATTCGCGATCATGGTGGTACAATCAACGTCCGCAGTCGCGAAGGACAAGGCACAACCATCACGGTTGAATTACCACTGGCGACGGTACAAGACGAAGCAGTCGTAGTGGCTGATTAATCACCTCAGCACAAAGAGTTTTATGGCGAATCTACTGATCGTGGACGACGAACTGGGAATGCGACAGTTCATGACGCATCTCTTCCAACGCGAAGGACACACCGTGCGCGTCGCCGAAAACGGACAGCGCGCGCTCGAGCAACTGCGTGAAGCTGCGCCGGACCTGATCATCTCGGACATCCGTATGCCCGACATGAACGGCGTCGAACTGCTGCGCGCGGCGCGTGAGTTACATCCGGACGTCGAAGTGATCATGATGACGGCTTTCGCCAACGTCGACACCGCGCGCGAAGCATTCCTGCTCGGCGCGTACGACTTCGTGCAGAAACCGTTCGATAACGATCTGCTCAAAGAGACCGTCACACGCGCGCTGGAAAAGATCTCGCTCGTCAAAGAGAAAGAAGCGTTACTCGAAGAGAACAAGGCCCTCATTCAGGGCCAGCGAACGCGCGGCAAACTCGGCAACATCATCGGCCGCAGCAATCGCATGAATGCGCTTTTCCAGATGATCGAAACGGTCTCGCAGGTGCAGTCGACCGTGCTCGTCACCGGCGAATCCGGCACCGGCAAGGAGCTCGTCGCGCGCGCGATTCACGATCTGAGCCCGCGCGCCGAGAAACCGTTTGTCTCCGTCAACTGTGGCGCCTTCACGGAAACGTTGTTGGAGTCGGAGCTGTTCGGTTACGTCAAAGGCTCTTTCACGGGCGCGAATACCAATCGTAAAGGACTCTTCGAAGCCGCCAACAGCGGCACGATCTTCCTCGACGAGATAGGCGAGATGTCGCCTGCGATGCAGGTCAAACTGTTGCGCGTGTTGCAGGAACGGAAGGTACGGCCGGTAGGCGCGACGGAAGAAACGATCGTCGATACCCGCGTCATCGCCGCCACGAATCGCGATCTCGCGAGCATGGTTGCGGCGGGAACGTTTCGCGAGGACCTCTACTACCGGATTTCCGTAATCCCGATCGAGCTGCCGCCGCTCCGCGAACGCGCGGAAGACATTTCCGAGCTCGCCGCACACTTCGTCCAGAAGTTCTGCGCTCCGACAGGACGCGAGCTTTCAGTCAGCGAGAGCGCGATGCGCCTGCTGGAATGCTATTCCTGGCCGGGCAACGTGCGCGAACTGGAGCACACGATCGAACGCGCGGTGGCACTGGAAAGCACCGGCTCGATTGAACCCGAGCGATTACCGGAGAAGATCACAAACTACAATCCTTTTCGCGTCGCTGAAGCAATGGAGTTTCCGGAAGACGGCATCAACCTCACGGCCCACCTGGACCAACTCGAAAAGACTTACGTTCTGGAAGCACTGCGACGCACTTCCGGAAACCAAACGAACGCGGCCGAATTGCTGCGTCTATCCGTTCGATCGTTGCGACACCTGCTCGATAAACACGGCGTTCGTGGTCTAACTGCACAGATGCGCGACGAGCGTCGCAGTCCCGACTCTGCTCCACGTCGCCGCGCAACGGATCAAGGTCCGCGCCGGCGTGAGGACGACCATGGCGGCGAGTTCGCGGCGGGCGCCGGAGAGTCAAACTAGAAACTGGAATTTGATCGTACAACTTCCAGTTTTTCACGGCTATTACTGACTAAAAACGCACCTGCCGGAAAGCGTCATTAACCCTCTGCCACAAATTGTCAGGGCTTGTGCGACGCCCGCATCCCCACTCAAAATTTCGATCAAAAAGGATCGCTTTTTTGCTCTTTTGAGCAAATCCTTCATTGGCACACTGGTTGTTCTAGGCACAGCGACACTTCGCGCTCTGCGCGGCTCACAGTGACGAAAGCCGGTGGCGCGACAAGACAGGAACCCCTAAATCTTTTAAGGAGCACCAAACTCGAATGAACACCAAACGCCAAGAAGGCTTTTCGTTGATCGAACTTCTTATCGTCGTCGCGATTATCGGCATCATCGCCGCCATCGCTATCCCCAACCTGCTTGCTTCCCGCCGTGCCGCGAATGAAGGCTCGGCCCAATCATCCCTCCGCACGGTCCACAGCTCACAGGCCACCTTTCAGGCAACGGCCGGCAGCGGTGCTTTCGCCGCGAACCTCGGCGCCCTCAACACTGCCGGTTTGATCGACCCCGTCCTCAGCGGTGGTACGAAGAGCGGTTATACCTTCGCAGTCGTTGAAGCGGCCGGCACCGGTTCGTCCGCCGTGTTTGGTGCCCACGCGTTCCCGACCGACATCGCCGGCGCAGACGCCACTGGCACTCGCCGTTTCGGTATCACTGGTGTTGGTGTGTTGCGTGGTGACGCTGACCTGGCTGCAGGCGCGATGGACACCATCGCCAAGATCGACGCGGTTGCCGCAATTGGTAACTAAACAACGATTGAATTCGTTGGTCCCCCAGGAGGGTGGAAGTTCGCTTCCACCCTCTTTTTCTGTTCCGCGAGTCCTGACACATTGCGACACGGGCCAATGCCGATTTTTGTCAATCGTCACCACGAGCCCGCGTTAAAGCACTCGTTAACGCGCTAAAGTGCT
>DASUOZ010000309.1:0-4975 GCA_036276375.1 Pyrinomonadaceae bacterium
CGCGACGGTAATCACCGATGATGCGTCCGCGGCCGTAGGCGTCGGGCAGCCCCGTCAATATGTGTGAGCTGCGGCAACGTCTGATGTCTTCCGTGTAGGCATCGAAGACGCCATCGTTGTGAGTCTTGCGATACTTCGTAAAGACGTCGACTATGTGTGGATCGGGCTCATAGCCGTAGGTCTTCAAGGCACTGAGGACCATGCGGAAACCACCGTTCGGCATGATCGCGCGTTTGAGTGGAGCTTCTGTTTGCAGACCGACGATTACTTCGTTGTCGCGATCGATATAGCCGGGCGCATGCGCCGTAATCGAACCGGGTATCTGTGAAATATCGAGCACGCCTTTGCGGCGCTCCTCGACAAAAAGCCGGTTCAGGTGGTCCCAGATCTTTTTCGTGCGTTCGGTTGCCGGTGCGAGAAACGATCCGTCGCCTTCGTAAGGTTCGTAGTTCTGTTGAATGAAGTCGCGGACGTCGATTTCGTTTTGCCACAAACCGGGATTGAAGCCTTCCCAGCCGATGGTTTTCTCGTAAACGATCTCGCGAGGCGCAGTGCTGGCCATGATAATTCTCCTCTTGCTATTCGTCTCAAGCGGCGGCTTTTGCCAGTCCCAATAGCGAACCCGTATGCCGCGCGATCATCAATTCTTCGTTTGTTGGAATCACCCACACCGACACCTTGCTGCGTGAGCTCGAGATCTTCGACTGCCGTTCCACATTGGCGAACTGGTCCAACTCAATTCCCAACCACGCTGACGACTCACAGATGCGCTGGCGGATCTCCGCCGAGTTTTCTCCGATTCCAGCCGTGAAAACGAGTGCGTCAACACCGCCGAGCACAGCAGTCAGCGCGCCGATCTCCTTCGCGGCGCGATAAACGAAGTAGTCCACGGCCAGACGGGCCGCCGGCTCACCTCGCCCGAGCAGGTCACGCATGTCGTTGCTTATTCCGGAGATTCCTACCAGCCCGGATTTCTTGTATAGCAGTGTTTCGATCTCTTTCGCTGAAAGCTTCAGGCCCTGGACCAGGTGCAGGACCACACCCGGATCGATCGAGCCCGGCCGTGTGCCCATGCACAGACCATCGAGCGCGGTGAAGCCGAGTGTGCTGTCAACGCTCTTCCCGTCTTTCAGCGCACACATGCTGGCGCCGCTTCCGAGATGCGCGACGATGACGCGGCGCGCCGCGACGTCGGGAGCCACCTGCGGCAAAACGGAGGCGATGTATTCGTATGACAGTCCGTGAAAACCGTATCGCTGTAGACCTTGTTCGCGGAGCTCGCGTGGCAGCGGAACCAGCTCAGCCACCGCCGGCTGGCCACGGTGAAAACTGGTGTCGAAGCAGGCGACCTGCGGAACATTGGGCAGACGCTCAGTTACCGCGTCGATGGCTGCCAGGTTGTAAGGTTGGTGAAGCGGCGCGAGCGGGATCAGTTTGCGTAACTCTTCCAGAACCTGCTCGTTTACGATGGTCGGGCCTTTGAATTGCGCGCCGCCGTGAACCACGCGATGGCCCACGCCAAGCACTCGCGCCCCGCCATACTGCGAACGGAGCCACACGGCTAACGCTGCAACGGCTTCATTGCCGTCGCTGACCTTCACGTCCTGCTTCGCAATGCTTTGACCGTTGGCGTCTTTCACCGACAGACGAGGCGTCGTGCCGATGCCTTCGATCTGTCCGCGCGCCGTGAGGCGCCACGAATCATGCGCCGGCCGTTGGAAAACGCAGAACTTCAAGCTCGAGGAGCCGGCGTTGAGTACTAGTGCGTAGTCGTCCATAGCTTTGTCTCACTGCATCACGCGCCACAAAGAGGCACAAAAGGCACAGGAAAAGTGGAAGAGTTTTCGTACCTCCTGTGCCTTTTGTGCCTCTTTGTGGCGTAAATCATTTCCGTCGACTCCTTACAATTTCGCCCGTCTTGCATGGGCCACGAGCTTCGCGACCCCACAACTCGCAATGCGCGACCGCACACTGTCTGCGCGACTCGTCAGGATCACGGGCACCTTCGCTCCGAGGACCATCCCCGCGCTGTCTGCGTTTGCCAGGAAGCTCAACTGCTTCGCGAGAATGTTTCCGGCTTCGAGATCGGGCGCGAGGAGAATGTCCGGATCGCCTGCGACCGGTGACTTAATTCCTTTGGTTTCGGCTGCCTGGGCGCTGATGGCGTTGTCGAAGGCGAGTGGACCATCGAGAATGCCGTCTTTGATCTGTCCGCGTTCAGCCATTTGCAGAGCGCGGCGGCGTCGAGCGTCGCGGGCATCTTTGAAGTCACCGTCTCCACGGCTGCGAGTATCGCTACCTTGGGTTTTTCGAGGCCGAGTGACACGGCGAGATCGATCGCGTTCTGGCAAATGTCTACTTTGTCTTCGAGTGTGGGCGCGATATTGATCGCTGCGTCCGTCACGATCAGCACTTTGTGATACGTTGGCACGTCCATGATGAAGACGTGACTGATGCGGCGGCCGGTGCGCAAACCACCTTCGCGCGACACGATTGCCGACATCAGCTCATCCGTGTGCAGACTGCCCTTCATCAGGATCTCGGCTTTGCCTTCCCTGATGAGGGCGACCGCTTTTGCGGCCGACTCGTGGCTGTGTGGGACGTCGATTATCTCGAGGTTGCTGATGTCGAGCTGCGCCGCGGCGGCCGTCTCGGCGATCTTCGCCGCTGGTCCAACCAGCAAAGGCGTGATCAAGTTTCGCGCGGCAGCTTCTACCGCCCCCGCCAATGCAGTTGCTTCACACGGATGCGCCACGGCCGTAGGTACGGGCGCCAGACCTTCACAACGTGCGAGTAGTCGTTCGTATTTTCCCGTGCCAGTTGCTGCTTGCATGTTTATTTCTCCCGCACTGCCGGACCTGTTTCTTTCAGCAGCAGCGTCAACACCACGGCGATCGCCACTCCGTAGAGAAGAGGCCTGAAAGTCGTCTGGAAATGGTGGAGCTCCATTTGCGCCGCTCCGGCTGACACGCTTTGCAACGTCCAACCAAACACGGGTCCCAGCAGTGCGCTGAAAGTGAAATTTATGAAGTTGATTACTCCAGTTGACGTGCCCGCAAACTGCGGCGGGTTAGCTTCCTTGATCACCGTGTAAGGCAACATCGCCGCACCGGAGACGATGCCGGTGATCAGTCCTAAAACGTAGGGCGGTAAAACTCCCGGTGGTCCATAGAGGATCCACGCGAGACACACAAACAGTGCAATTGCCGCACCCGCGATCACCGGTTTGCGGCGGCCGATCCGATCGGAAAGAAGACCCAGCAAAGGACAGCCGATGATCCAGCCGAACGGAATCGTCGCCGATCGCATCACCGCCTCGCCATAATCCAGGCCGTGTGCTTCCTGAAGAAAGCGAACGCCCCAGATCATGTCGAAGATAGTGGTCGGTATGAACATAAGTCCCGCAATGAGACCGCAGAGGATGGATTGCGGGTTCTTAAAGACGATGGCAAACGCTCGCGCAACTTCCTTCAGGCCACCGCCGGAGGCATTTGCGGCGGCCGGCGCCTTTTCACTCGGTATTAGTAAGAACAGAGCGATACCGATCAATAGGCCCAGCACGCCCATCCCGATCCAGAACTGGTTCCAGGCGACGCCGCCACTGATCATTGGTCCAACTACAAACTGTCCCGCGGAACCGCCTGCCATGCCAAACATCTGCGTCGCGCCGATGAGAGTCGCTGCCTGAGAAGCGGGAAAGTTTTTCGTGGCCACGTAGATCGCGCCGACCAACGCGAACACACCGCCCGCGCCCTGCAAAAACCTGCCCGCGCTCGCGACCTGCGGGTTTCCTGTTGCAAATAACACCGCGCCGATTCCCGCTGCGACCGCTGCGAACGGCACGAGCCGGCGTGGACCAAACCGGTCCATCGCCGCGCCGGCCACGAGGCTGAACGGTGAATACCCGTAATAAAAAAGTCCGACGATTGAAGCGACACCGACGGCCGTGAGGCCAAAAGCCTCAGCCAACTCCGGCATCATCACCGCTGGCGCCGAGCGCATCGCGTACTGGAAGAAGTAGAAGACGGCGGTGAGAATCCAAACCGCAACCACCATCCTCACGCCCGAGCGCGCCTTAGACTGACCGACCTGTGCTACTGCTTGCGCCATCTTCGATAGCTCAAGGCGTTACCTGGTACTTGCTCTTGTCCAGATTCGTGAGCTTGATGGGATCGAGCAGCTCCTTAATCTGAGGCTCAGTGAGAATCTTCTTCTCGCGAATGATTTCGAGTATTCCCTTGCCTGACTTGTAGGCTTCGCCCGCCAACTCCGTAGCCTTGTCGTAACCCAGCACGGGATTCAGCGCGGTCACGATACCGACCGTGGTTTCCATGTAACGGGAAAGCACCTGTTCGTTTGTGGTGATGCCGTCAATACATTTCGTGCGCAACAGGATCGAGACGTTGTTGAGCAGCGCCTGCGATTCCATTACGGCGAGGCCCGCGAGTGGTTCGTAAGCGTTCAGTTGTAACTGGCCGCTGTGCGCTGCAAGGGTGACGCTGTAGTCGTTGCCCATCACGCGAAAGGCAACGATGTTTGTGACTTCCGGAACGACGGGGTTCACTTTGCCCGGCATAATCGACGAGCCCGGCTGCAACGGCGGTAAGTTGATTTCGGCGAGACCGGCACGAGGACCGGAAGCGAGCAAAATCAGATCGCTGCTGATCTTCGACAGCTTGATCGCGAGGCTTTTCAATGCCGAGGAGTAGACGACGAAGCCCTGCTGGTCCCACGTTGCCGCGAGCATGTCGGAAGCGGGAACGATCGGTTTGCCCGTCAGCTTCGCCAAGTGCATCGCGCATTTTTCGGCGTAACCTTTAGGCGCGTTGAGCCCCGTGCCGATTGCCGTTGCGCCCATGTTGACGGTGTACAAATACTTCTCCGCGTCGCGAAGCAGCTTGATCTCGTCTTCAAGGCTGGCAGCAAAGGCATGGAACTCCTGGCCCACGGTCATCGGCACCGCGTCCTGCATTTC
>DASUOZ010000310.1:0-11933 GCA_036276375.1 Pyrinomonadaceae bacterium
GATATCTGGGAGTATGACTACGGGGCTGGCGCAGCGGGTGCGCTGGTTCGTCGTACGCACACTGATTATTTAACTACCAACCCCATTAATAGCATTAACTATACTTCTGCGAGCATTCATATCCGCAGTCTGGTAACGCAAACTTCCATCTTTGATGCCGCAGGGACGGAGCGAGCGCGCGCCACGAACGAGTATGACAACTACACTACGGACGCCAACCATGCGTTGCTAACAAATCGCAGCAATATCAGTGGTCTCGATAGCGCTTTCACAACCAGCTATACGACGCGCGGCAACGCCACAGGAACAACTGGGTATTTACTCACGAACGGCGCCGTCAATGGCTCCATTTCTAATTATTCGCAGTTTGATATTGCTGGGAATGTGGTGAAGATAATTGACGGACGTGGTTTCAATACCACCTTCGCATTTGCCGATTGCTTTGGCGGACCGGACGGAAACGCCACGATCAATTCCGCACCGCTCGAACTGAGTTCGCCAGGACAGGCGAGCTATGCTTTCGCTACCTCGGTGACCAACCATTTGGGCCATGCTGTCTTCATGCAGCTTGATTACCATCTCGGCCGCTCCGTCGACGTACAGGATGCGAACGGCATCGTTTCCAGCAGCTACTTCAACGATGTGCTCGACCGTCCCACCCAGGCCATTGCTGCCGTCAATGATGCGACTGTCAAAACTCAAGCCACCTTCAGCTACGACGATGCGAACCGCATTGTCACTACGACCAGTGATCTAAACGCGTATAACGATAATGTGCTGAAGACGCAGTCGCTATATGACAATCTTGGCCGCTCGGCTGAAACGCGACAGTATGAGGGCGGGACGAATTACATCGCCATCAGACAAGAATACGACGGACTTGGCCGACCGTACCGGACATCCAATCCGTTCCGTCCCTGGCAAAGTCAGAGCCCGGTTTGGACCACGCAGGTTTTTGATGCGCTCGGTCGCGTGACTTCAGTGACTACGCCAGACAGCGCCGCGGTTTTGACCAGCTACAGCGGCAATACTGTGACGGTCACGGATCAGGCATTGAGAAAGCGAAAGAGCGTCACCGATGCGTTGGGACGATTGAAACAAGTCTATGAGGATCCCAACGGTCTGAACTACCTGACGAGCTACGATTACGACGTGCTCGACGACCTGATTAAAGTCACTCAGGGCACACAGCAGCGGTTCTTTATGTACGACTCGCTCAAGCGTCTGCTTCGCGCACGCAACCCCGAGCAGAGCACGTTTGCGGGTTTGAATCTCTCAGACCCGTTAACGGGAAACAGCGCCTGGTCCGTGGGCTATCAGTATGACGGTAGTGGGAACCTGACGCAGAAAACCGATGCGCGTGGTGTTGTCTCGACGTACGTCTACGACGCGCTCAACCGCAACACGACGATCGATTACTCGGATACCGGTTCAATCAATCCTGACGTGAGCCGGTTCTATGATGGAGCAATCAAGGGCGTGGGTCGTTTCTGGTACAACTATGCCGGAGGTAATATCTCCGCGGGCAGCAACGTCGAGCACACTGCAATCGATAATTACGACGCATTGGGCAGACCCACCGTCCAGCGGCAACTGTTTAAGCTTAATGGGACCTGGGGCCCGACCTATCAAATCGCACGTGCGTACAATCGGGCCAGCAGGGTAATTTCCCAAACGTATCCCTCTGGACGTGCCGTCAGCTACACGTACGATGCAGCGGGCCGCACGAGCAGCTTCAGCGGCAACCTCGGCGACGGCGTGTCGCGCACCTATGCCTCCACTTTTGTCTACAACGCGCGCAATCAGGTCACGCAGGAGTTGTTTGGCACGCAAACACAGCTTTACCACAAACTGCAATACAACATTCGCGGGCAGTTGTGGGATGTGCGTGTGTCGACAGGGCCAGACATCAATGGCAGCTGGAACCGCGGCTGTCTGCAATTCTTTTATGAAAGCACTCTTACTCACGGCGCAAGCGGCCCGGACAACAACGGCAATGTACTCAAATCAAACCACTACGTTCCGTTGGACGACACGTCCAGTACGTGGGCTATATCGGACCAGCTCTACGCCTATGATTCTCTCAATCGGCTTAGCTCAGTCTCCGAATATTTCGTGAGCAGTAGCCAGGCCATCGCGCAGACAGGGCTCCAGAGCTACACGTACGATCGCTGGGGCAATCGCACCATCAATCCCGCTTCGTGGGGCACGGGCATCAACGTCAAGCAGTTCTCCGTCGATACCGCCACCAACAGACTTGGTGTGCCCGCTGGTCAATCCGGAGTGATGAGTTATGACAACGCCGGCAACCTGACCAATGACACCTACACGGGTGTTGGTGCTCGTACCTACGACGCCGAGAACAAGATGCTGACGGCCGTAGACAATACCGGACAAACGAGCCGCTACACTTACGACGCCGAAGGTCATCGGGTGCGAAGGCAGGTTGCTTCCGGCCAGGAAGAGTGGCAGATCTACGGCATGGACGGCGAATTAGTCGCTGAGTATCGGGCCTCGTCGCCGGCTTCAGCACCGGAAAAGGAGTACGGCTATCGTGACGGTCAGTTACTAATTACCGCGACTGGCCGGTTCAATGTAGCTCTCGCGGCGAATGGCGCGGTGGCGACAGCTTCCAGTACGGCCACAGGTTCGGGCTTTTTCACTACGGGAGCGATCAACGGAAATTACCGCGGACCGTGGGGCAATTGGGTTGAAGGCTGGAATGACAACACACCGAACGTCGTGCCCGACTGGATCCAGGTTGACTTCGCCGGCAGCAAGACCATTGATGAGATCAGCGTCTTCGGACTGCACGACAATTACACCGTCGAGAACACTCCCACCGAAACACAAACCTTTTCTCTCTACGGGCTGATAGCGTTTGACGTCCAGTACTGGAATGGCAGCAGTTGGACCACGATTCCGGGCGGCAGCGTAACTGGTAATAACAAGGTCTGGCGCAAGTTCACCTTCTCACCGATCACGACCAGCAAGATTCGCGTCACGATCAACGCGGTACCCGACGCATGGAGTCGTGTAGTCGAGATCCAAGCCTTTGGAACATCGGCCGGTGGTGAAAAAGTGCAATGGCTGGTTCCGGACCATCTCGGCACGCCGCGCATCATCCTCGACCAAACCGGCAGCCGGACAAACGTGAAACGCCATGACTACCTCCCCTTCGGCGAAGAACTGTTCGCCGGCACCGGCGGACGCACGGTGGCGCACGGCTACGCAGCCGATGGCGTGCGACAACAGTTCACCTCCAAAGAACGGGATATTGAGACGGGGTTGGATTACTTCCTTGCCAGATATTACTCATCGACTCAAGGTCGCTTCACTGGCGTGGATCCGTTGATGGCAAGTGCGAAGGTGTCTTTGCCACAGAGTTGGAATCGTTATTCATATTGTTTCAATAATCCTCTCGCCTTCATTGATCCTGATGGCAGAAGAGCCGTCCTGGATGACTATTACGTAGATCGCGACGGCGAGATTACGATTGACGAAACGCCCGGTACAACGGATAGGTTCTTTGTGCAAGATGCGGACCTAACAAATTACACTTTGGTTGCTACTCTTCAAAGAAACAACATGGGACTCGTGCTGTTCCCAGACAGCGGAACTGGGTTTGACAGATATGGAATCGTAGATGCAGGAGGGCTGGACAGAGCTACAGGCGAGAACGTAGGGCAAGGGGATCATTTCCTGGAGCCCCTAGCTGCTGCGGCCCTCTTTGGCACTATCAATGTGTTGCACAGCGATCACCAGCTAACCTTGTCGCTCGGCGATATGTCATCTTCAAACGGCAGTGACCCTTGGCAAGCGGGAGAACGACATCATGGTGGCCATGGACACAACGGCAATAGGTCAGGCTTGGACATTGACTTCAGATATCTGAATAACAATGGAGTAAGTTTCCAAAGCCAAACAGCTAGAAGCGATCCCCAATTCAGCGTGCAAAACAATCAAAGGGCCTACGACACCGCCAGGACCTTCGGCTTCACAACCAATTATCAGGGAACCAATCCCGGCAACAATGGAGCAATACAGGGGGTTACACCACTTCGAGGCCATAACGATCACGGGCATCTCGGCTTCAACCGGGCGAACGCCAACATATTTAGACGAACTATGCTGGTCACGCGTCCATGACCAGGAATCAGTGAAGATAACTAGAGTTTAGAAAAGGATATGTATATGCTGCGAATTCTGATTTTCGCATCGCTGCTTTTGTTCGCGTCGGGGTGTGATGTTGACCATCGCAGCAAAGAGATCACCGCGTCGAATTCACTTCAGGCGAGGCCAGTGGTGTCCCCTAAAACTCCCAGAGGAAAACTCAACATCGAGAACACAATAGGTGTCGTTGTGTTAAATAAATTCGTCAAAGGCAACTTTGTTCGGTTCTACAACGGCGATGGGAGTCTCTGGCACGAGTTCAGCTACTTCTACAATGATAGTGATGGGAAGTTTGATTACGCTAACGATGATTTCAGGCCATTTGCATTTCACGTTGACTATTTCCTCCTCGTTCTGAAGTGTACGAATAAGAGTGATGGGTTTCTTGAGGTGATAGTAAATGAAGAGACAGGCATGACAAAGTACGTCAAGGCAGATGATCCCGTTCTCAAACTTGAGACTTGGGATGCGCTTGTACTGAGTGTCTTTGCTGTTGATTTTGACAAGAAAGCGAACCCACTGCGAGAGGCTCCAGATGGCCAAGTGAAGAATGTTACGGTGGCGCGTGACGTTTACTTCCAGCCGGTGGAGACAAACGGAGATTGGTTAAGAGTTCGATGGGACTTAGAGGGCGCAAACTCAAAAGACGCTGAGTCGCATTCAGATGGTTGGATTCGCTGGAAACATGATCAAACTCTACTGATCGACTTCTACTATTTTTCTTAAGAGTCATGTTGTCAAGCCACACGCGGGAGTAGTTAACCGAGTGGCTGCGAAATAATATTCATCACCGATCGGCGTGATGGAGGATAAATGGTTCGATTATAGCGGCAAGCTTCTGTTGCAGGCTGCGCGGTAGTTGAAAGGCGGCTTCAAATGCCGGTTTCATCTTGCCGGTTGGGCCTGAGCCGCGTTTGTTAGTTCCGTTAGAACCCGCCGCATTAAAGACCATCTCATCAGTTGAATTGAGGCAGAAACTAAGAGAACCTTGTGTGGAAGCAGGAAATGAACGACATGAAGAATGGGTCTTCTTTGAACTGCGGGGTTGATACTCGGCAGTAAAGTAAGTCTGGTCGGAAGAAACTGGAACGGAAAGCTTTATGGCTGGGAGGCAGGGACTCGAACCCCGATAGCCAGATCCAGAGTCTGGAGTCCTACCATTGGACGACCTCCCAGCACGAGGCCTCTGAATTTACGTATCGGTGCTGGAGTTGTCAACCAAACGCCCGGAACACACTGAACGTCTTACGCATCACTCACGCCGGCACGCTTGAACTTACCCTGCGCTGCCAGCGTCCGGGCCTCGTCAGGAATATATTCCCAGTGCCACGGCTCGCCATCCACAGTGCGTATGAAGCCAAGCTGTGGCGCATTCCGCTTGAGCCATTCGTAGACCTTATCAGTGCCGTTGAACGAGTCAGGCTGGGTGGTGTTCAGATCAAAGGCCTGCCCGTGCTGGTGGTCGGACCTTCCCGGTCTTGCGGCCCTGTTTCCCTTACGGAGGTCCCATAAACGTCGCAATTCGGCCTGGCGGGCATACGTGCGAAAGGCGCTGTTGATAGAGATTTCGATGTTGTCCTCCGCGGCTGCGTTTTTTAGCGCGAGGTAAGGCTCGAGAGTGTCGACCGTGAGCTGTTCCATCTCGGCGCCAAACCCGACGATGTTCACCAGCAGTTTTTGCCCAATGGGTTCGCCCAGTCTCCAACAACCGTTTGGGCCCTTGTCGTTCCTCCACGCAGAGGAGAAGTACAAGTCGGAACAGCCGTCCCTGAGGTTACCCGCTTTGGTCCATCCGATCTCCTCGCCGATCTGCATCTCGTTTTGCGCGATCGTGATATTGCTGACTTTGACAAACACGCCATCAGGCGAGCGCTCCGTGACCGCCACAAACGACCTGACTGGAATCTTCGTGCCCAGGGAAGCGAACTCGGGGCCGCCGCCACGGATCAACGCGTTGTTATCCACGCACGTCATGTTGTCGCCGAGCGGTTCCAGCGACCAGGTCGAGGGCGCCAAGCCGACAGTTTCATTCGTGAACCGACCCACGAGATTCGCGGCGGAGGTCCAACCAAGCTGCTCGCCGAACTCGTCGGACACCGCCAGCACGTAAGTATGCCGGTCGGAATCGACCTTTACGTCGATTACCCGAATCAGGGTTCGTTGGGGAATGAGCTTGATGTCCCCGACATTCTTGCCGGGCGGAAGAGTTTCACCGGCTTTATATCGTTGTTCCTGGAGTTGTTCGTTACGAACGTAGGACTTGCTTGATTCAACGGTGAACACTTTTCCCGGATAGCTTCTGAAGTTCATGACACAGTCCTCCCCGGCTGTCATTAAAATTCCGACTTCCTGTCCCATCCGCTATGGCAAAGTGTGGTAAAACGTTTCGCGCCCCAAAGTGCATACAAAGTAATGCTTGAACTCGCGTGCGCTACGAGGCACAATGGCCCGGGTTGCGCGAGCAACACGAGCGGCATTCCTGAAAGACAACAAAGACAACTGCTTTTCACTTCTTTTGAGCTTCCGAATACAAAATGCGGGGAGTAATGACTGAACACGAGAACGAACCTTCAAACTCCAGCCAACCGGACCACAACGCAGACGAGGACCAGGTGGCGAAGTATCGTCTCAAGCTCGAGCAGACCGCTGACCTCGTCGCCCGCATTCGTCACGAAATCAACAATCCTCTGACCGGCGTCCTGGGCCAGGCCCAACTGCTGTTACGCGAAGACCTGAGCGAACGCTCACGGAAGCGTGTGCAGACAATCGAAGACCTTGCGCTACGGCTGCGAGACGTGGTGGCGCAGTTGCGCGAGGTGCAACGCCCGAGTGACGGTGAAGCCACAGACTGACACAGACAAACACGGACGGATTAGACCGCGATAGTGTCTTCTTCTTCGACTAGATAAGGAGTGACGGCCGGTGACGGTTCTGCGTCCTCGGCGAGGACTGCCTGAATGACGGGCAAGCTCAACGAGTGTTTCGTCGTGGACAGCGGTACTGCTTTACCGGCGGCGTAGACTTTGTGACGGCCGTGCTCGCCGTACCACTCAGCGAGGTTTGCGGTCTTGTGCATGTTCTCGATGATCTGCCGCCAGCCGACGCCGGTGTTGTAAGCGCAGAAGGAGATCTCACCTTCCTGAGTGCCGTAAGGAATTACGCACATCTCGGTGCGGCGGAAATCGTAGTTGAACAGGTCCTGAAACCACATTCCTTCGACACAGAGCACGCGCCAGTTGTCGTTTGCGTTGCCGTTCGCCTGGACCTTCATGCGGTCGTTGCGATCGGAGTTGGAATTGGTGGACGACGGTTTGAAGAGATTGAGAATCTGAGATATCGGAAAACCTTCGGGCGCGCGTTCAGCGTTGAAGTTGCGCATGATGGCCATGCCGAGTTGCGCGTAGGAAAGTTTGCGCCCGCGCGCGGTGTCGGTGATTACGGCGACGTCGCGCATGAACCGCTCGTAGTCGAAAAACTCAAACAGCGATTTGAACTCGCCGGTCTGCTTGTTGACGACAAGCAACGTGAAAATGCCACAGTTTGGGTGACAGTTACACGACGACCAGCCCCACGGCGCATCAGCGCCCTGCAACATGTCCATCACGCTCGTGAAGGCTGAGTACGACGAAAGCGGGAACCAGTCGCGCAACGGTTGAATGCGTCCATTCAACTGGTCCTTCAGGTCGTGTGTCATGCCGGCGAGCGTGTAGCGCCACTTGGTGCGCAGCTCGTCGGAAATGTCTTCGTCGCGGCCGGTAAAGGAAACCGGCTGAAACGCGATCGTCTGCACCTTGTCGATGTTCTTCGCCGCAAAGTCGACGATCTGTCCGATCGCGTCGTTGTTGATGCTGTTGACGATCGTCACGACGAGCGTGACCTTGATACCGACGCTCGCGAGGTTCTCAATCGCGCGCAGCTTAACGTCAAACAGATTGCCGACGCCGCGGTGTTTGTTCTTTTCTTCGCTGACGCCGTCAAACTGCAAGTACACGCCGTGCTGGCCCGCGGCTTTCGCGGCTTTGCAGAATTCGATGTCTTCGGCGAAACGAATGCCGTTGGTCGCGGCGAGAATGCGATAGAAACCAACTTTCTTCGCGTAGGCGACAGCGTCGAGATAGTAAGGCGAGAGCGTCGGCTCACCGCCGGAGAAGAGAATGATGATCTGGCGTCGTGGTTTGAACGAAACGGCGCGATCGAGAATCGCTTTCGTGTCTTCAAACGTCGGCTCGTGCACGTAACCAACCTGGTTCGCATCCATGAAGCACGGATTGCACATCATGTTGCAGCGGTTGGTGAGGTCGACGGTCAAAACGGCGCCGCGTCCAAACTTGATATTCGAAGTGCCGTGACGATGAACGTCTTTATCTTCCGCGGCGCGGAAGTCGCGGCCGAAGAACAGCGACTCGATGCGCTCGAGAAAAGCCGGATCAGTCGACATCACGTCTTCAAACTCGCCGTGCTTCGGGCAAGTCTTCCGCATGATGATGCGGCCGTTGTCTTCGACGATCTGTGCTTTGATTTCACCCGGATGCTCGTGCATCAGGGTCTCTAGCGGAGTCTCGCCGGTGATCACCGCATTGCGGACTTCTTTCACGCAGCCGGGACACAGGCTGTCTGTCTCGCGTGGAAAACCCAGCGGCGGAGCCGTGCGTTCGTACGACTTGAGTAGTGGGCCGGGAGCCCAGTTGGGACGAATGGCCTCGCCTTCGGGAAGCCTTTGGTTAACGCTTTGAAACGCTTTCCAGGCGATGTCTGAAAGACCGGAGATCAACCGGGAGCCTTTCACTCCCGCCAGCTTGGTTTTGTCTGTTTCTCCCCGGCGAAACTGGTCACTGAACAACGGCTTATCGTCTCCTATTCACTCGATACACAAAACCGCCCAGCATGATAAACAGGATTTGCAGGATCCACAAGACACGATTATTCTCAAAGCCTTGTAAATGCCTATACATTCTACCGCCGTCATCGAAGATAACGTCGAAATTGGGCCAAATTGCGACATTGGCGCCTATGCCGTGATCAAGCGTTTTACGCGATTGGGCGCCCGCAATCGCATTTATGAGCATGCGGTTGTGGGCGGCGAGCCGCAGGACGTGAAATTCAGGGGCGAAGAGAGTTTTCTCGATATCGGCGACGCCAACATCATTCGCGAGTTCTGCACGCTGCACCGGGCCAGCGGTGCAGGTGAGACGACGCGCATCGGTTCGCGCAATTTTTTCATGGTCGGCGTTCATGTGGCCCACAACTGTCTGATCGGCGACGACAACATCTTTGCGAATGAAGTGGCGCTCGCGGGACACATCACGATCGAGGACCGTGTGTTTCTGTCGAACAACGTGGGCGCGCATCAGTTTGTGCGGTTTGGCCGTTATGCGATGGTTGGCGGGAAGTCGAAGATCGTGCAGGATGTGCTGCCGTTCTTTGTGACTGACGGAAATCCGCCGCGGGTGCGCGGGCTTAACGTTGTCGGGCTGACGCGCGCCGGGTTTTCCGAAGACGCGAGACGCACGTTGAAGAACGCGTATCGGACGTTGTTTAAGTCCGCGGCGCCGCTCGCGAACGTTTTGAGCGAGCTCGAACAGGTTGACGATGACAACGTGGCCCATCTGGTGAACTTTATCCGCGGTTCGAAGCGAGGTTTCATAAGAGCGTGAAGAAAACAGTAGAGCAACTCGCTGAAATCGTAGGCGGCCGCGTTGTTGGCGCCGGAGGAAAAGAGATTGAGCGGATTGCCGATCTGGATCAGGCGCGCGAGGGTGAGATCGCTTACGTTGATCAGGAAAAGTTTTACGAAGCAGCGGTCGGGAGTAAAGCGGGGTGTTTGATTGTTCCGCTTGGCGCCGGTGAGAAATTTTCAGAAAGACCACTCATTGAAGTTTCGAGTCCGAAGCTTGCGTTTGCGCTGATCGGCGCCGCGCTTTATCCGCCGGTGCAGCGCGAACCCGAGATTCACGCCACCGCCGTTGTGGCCGACAACGCAGACATCGCCCTGACAGCCTACATTGGACCACACGTACAGATCGGAGAAGGCGCGCGTGTCGGTGCATACACGCGTATCGAAGCCGGCGTTGTTGTAGGCGCAAACGCGACGGTTGGCGACCACTGCGTGCTACATCCGAACGTGGTCCTTTACGACGGCGTCACGATCGGCAATCGCGTGATCCTTCACGCCGCGGTTTGTATCGGCGCTGACGGGTTTGGTTATGTTCGCCACGATCATGGCTACCACAAGTTTCCGCAGATCGGCACGGTCGTGATTGAAGACGAAGTCGAGCTCGGCGCGCACACCTGCGTCGACCGCGCGGCCCTGGGGCGCACACGCATCGGACGCGGCACAAAACTCGACAACATGGTCCACGTCGGTCACAACTGCGACATCGGTGAACGCGTCGTGATCGCCGCGCAAACCGGCATCAGCGGCAGCGTTGTGATCGAAGACGACGCAATAATTGGCGGGCAGGTTGGGTTCGGCGATCACACGCGCGTGCAGAAGGGCGCGGTGATTGGATCAAAAGCCGGGATTCTGCCGGGAAAGATTGTGCGGCCCGGTGTGTGGTGGGGAATCCCCGTGCAGCCGCTGGACCAGTACAAACGCATGAACGCCTACCTCAACCGTTTGCCCCAACGCATCAAACAGCTCGAAGAGGAGATTGCGAACTTAAAAAATTCGTGATCAACTCGGCGGCGCGTTCGGAAGCGCCTGATTCACCGAGTTTGTGGGCCACCTCGGCGAGTTGCGCGCGCGCGATCCGGTTGTGGGCAGGATCGAGTAGTTTCAGAAGTTCGTCAGAAAGTTTTTCAGCGGTGAGATCGTTTTGCATCAACTCTTTAGCGATCTCCTTACCCGCGACTAAGTTTACCAATCCGTAATGCGAGACGGTGATGAGACGCCCGAGCGTGTGCCAGTTCACGGCCGACTCTTTGTAGACCACGACCATTGGCGTTTCGAGCAGTGCTGCTTCGAGTGTTGCGGTGCCGCTCGCGATCGCGGCAGCGTCGGAAGCGGCGAGTGCTTCGCGCGTCTGTTGATGAACCAGTTTGACTGACAGCCGGCCGTTCTGCCGGTTAATTATTTCTTTTGTCTCTGCAATCGTGCGGCTCGGCGCGACCACCACCACGCACTGAAGATCGGGACGTGCACTCGCGAGTTTCGCCATCGCCGCGAGCATCGGCGGCAGAATGCGTTCCAACTCCTTGCGCCGGCTGCCGGGCAGAAACGAAACGATGGGCCGCGCCGGATCGAGGTCATTTAGCCGGCAAAACTCTTCGCGTCCGAAACGCGCTTTCACTTCACCAGCCAACGGATGACCGACAAACTCAACGTGCTCGACGCCACGCGCGCGAAACCAGTCAGCTTCAAACGGCAGTATCGACAACAGCAGATCGATGTCGCGTTTGATCCGGTTGATGCGACGCGGACGCCACGCCCACAACTGCGGACTGATGTAATAGATGACTTTCAACCCACGACGATGCAGCGCAGTCGCGAGTCGTAAGTTGAACTCGGGCCAGTCGACGAGCACCACAGCGTCGGGTGATCTCTCGTGGGCAGATTGTTTGAGTTGGCGAAACGCTTTGAGGAATTTCGGCAGCGCGTGCGTCACTTCCAGAATGCCCATGATCGCGAGCTCGTCGGAGTCGACGACCGTTTCGACGCCTGCCGTGCGCATCAGCGGACCGGTCGCGCCGAAAAGCTCCAGGTGCTGCTCGCGTTTCCGCAGCGCGTTTACCAACGCAGCCGCGTGGGCATCACCCGACGG
>DASUOZ010000311.1:0-5474 GCA_036276375.1 Pyrinomonadaceae bacterium
GGCGGGCAGCACGACTGCCAGGCCGAGCGTAATCAAAAGACGCAGGCGGGTGTTACCGCTTAAGAGTCTTTCTCTCTTCGACTTCATACTGCCGTCCTCCACGGATTGATGCACAACGCGACGCAGCATACGCCGAAGCGCGTCGGGCTGTGTCAAGTGCAGGTAAAAATTTGTTAAGAGTTGTGAATTCTAAGATTCCCGCGGGACGAATTCCAGCGCGCAGGCCGTTCAACAAGACGTTAAATCCGGCTTTGTCATGGGTTTAGATCCCGCCGGCATAGCCGGCGGTACCTCAGACCTTGCCCGTGTGAAGCGTCGAGGGGTTAGTTCGGCTGATCGAGCCGCGACGTATTGTGACTGGCTCGCAGGAGTGATATAAACGCGCCATCGTTTCAGTGGAAGTTCCCCGAAGCCCCCGTGTAACCCGCTTTTGTTAAGTGAGGAGAAACCATGCTTGGATTCATCTGGTGGCTGATCATTGGGTTAATCGCTGGTGCGTTGGCGCGTTTGATCATGCCCGGCCGCGACGCGATGAGTTGGTTGGCGACGATGTTACTCGGAATTGTCGGCTCCATCGTCGGCGGACTGATCGGTATGGCGATTTGGCGGTCCGATACGGCCGATGGAGGCTTTCATCCTGGAGGCCTGCTGCTCTCGGTTCTCGGCGCGATCCTCGTGCTGTGGATCTGGCGCATGATCAGACGCCGCAGCACTGTCTAGAGATTCGTTAACGACGTTAGTGCCTGAACTGCCGGACATTACGGTCTACATCGAAGCTCTCGAGCAACGGATTCAAGGCACTACGCTGGAACGCATCCGCATCGCCAGTCCGTTTCTGTTGCGCACGGCCGTGCCGCCGCTGTCGAGTGTCGAAGGGCGGAAGGTCATCGCGTTGCGGCGGCTGGGCAAGCGGATCTGTATCGGTGTCGAAGGCGATCTCTGGGTCGTGCTGCACCTGATGATTGCCGGGCGGCTGCACTGGTACGAAGACCGCGCGAAAGCTTTGAAGGGCCGTGGTGTCGCCACGTTTGAGTTCAGCAGTGGGAGTCTGACGCTCACGGAAGCCGGAACGCAGAAGCGCGCATCCCTACATGTGGTGGAAGGTGAAGCGGGACTGGCGGGTCTCGATCCGGGCGGGATCGAAGTGTTCACCGCGACGGAAGCTGAGTTTGCGGCCGCGCTTCAGGCGAAGAACCACACGCTGAAACGTGCGCTCACCGATCCACGGATTCTGAGCGGCATCGGCAACGCTTATTCGGACGAGATTCTACACACCGCGCAACTCTCACCGTTTACGCTCACACAAAAACTCACTCCGGACGACATCAAACGTCTGTTTGACGCAATTAAGGCATCGCTGACCGATTGGATCGAGCGTTTGCGTGCGGAGTATCGGGGTCGTTTTCCGGAAAAGGTGACGGCGTTTCGGCCCGAAATGGCGACGCATGGGAAGTATGGCCAGCCGTGCCCACGCTGCGGCAACAAAATCCAGCGCATTCGCTACGGATCAAACGAAACGAACTACTGTCCGGCGTGTCAAACGGGCGGCAAACTCCTCGCGGACCGCGCTCTCTCGCGGCTCCTGAAAGACGACTGGCCCAGGACGCCGGAAGAGCTTGAGAATCTGACGAAGGGTTCGTGACGGTGGTTTTGCGACTTAAGTCAGACCTGCGGGTTTTATAAAGTTGCTTGCTCCTCTCCTTTCGGATTTGCTAGTTTGGACTGGGCTAAACGTAGGCCTCGCCCTTCAACACCTCATAATTCTCAACACTCAACCGAGGATCTCAGAATGCAACAACTTGCCAAGCTCGTACTCTTATCAGCGCTCGTTTGTTTACTTTCCTCCACATCGATCGCCCAAAAGTCCGCACGCAAAACGCGCAAGGCGTCAGCGCCGTCTGTCGTCTGCGACGTTGCCTCTGTGCCGAAAGGCATGGTTGTCGTTGGTTACCAGCGCAATTCGGTGTGCAACGGCGGAGCGGAGTTATTAGTAAAGCGTCCTGAAAACGGCGACATCATCTGCGCCGAGTCGCCTGTACCACCACACTTCTCGATTGCAACGGAAGCGCAGGGCGGCGCCGCGGGCACTTGTCCGAACAGAGCGTTCCTTATTTTTGGCGCCGGTCCCGCTAGCGACACTGAACCGCGTGCCAACACTGACGCGCGTACGGCGCGATCTGCTGACGATCCGATCGCGCGCGCGTTCGCGAGTGGAGTAAGCGACCTACAAGTCGAAGGCGAAGGCACGGTGATTCGCCTTCTACCGGACGATCTGAACGGCTCGCGTCACCAGCGCTTCATCGTCGAACTTCCCTCAGGCCAAACACTCCTCATCGCCCACAACATCGACATCGCCCCACGCATCCCCGGCCTCGCTACAGGCGACAAGGTTCGGTTCAGCGGAGAGTACGTCTGGAACGCAAAAGGCGGCGTGATTCATTGGACGCACCACGACCCAAAAGGACGGCACATAGCAGGGTGGCTAACACACAATGGCAAGACGTATCAGGATTGAGGTGTCTAATTTTTTTGCCTGGCGTTGTTTCTCAGTAGTTCTTCGATTTGCTCCCGGTTTAAGGAGTTGGAGGTTATGCCGAGAAACAGATCGATGATCTCTCCATTATCCATTGTCAATTCAAAGCCGTTCGTTTCTAGAAAAGCTTCGGTGACGGCCGCCGCTACCCGTTTATTGCCATCCCGAAGGCATGCGTTTGAGTTAAGTGAAAAGCGTATGTTGCCGCACAACTCACAACGTCGGCGGTTTCGTAGTGGTGGCGCGAGCACATCCAGCTTGTCCGGGAATATCATCTGCCGGGCTTCCTCAACGGAGCGAACGACCAAAGCACGTCCCACAATCTCGACCTCCAGTTCTGCACCTGCCTCTATACCAAGCGCATCAAGCGCCTCAGGAGGCATGATCCCGAAACGGCGACAGGATAATGTGGCCATTGTTTTCGATGCAATTAGCCGGTCCACCCACCACCGGCTAGCTCGCGCAGCACAATCCTCGCGTATACTGGCTGCACAAATCGAGTAACTTTGTTGCTCGGACGTAATACTCACTTTGAAAGGAACCTCACATGCGAAATTCCTCAATCGCCTTACCCGACGAGTCTATTCAAGACACCATACTGCTCATTCGTGGAAAGAGAGTGATTCTCGAACACGATTTAGCGAGGCTTTATGGTGTCACCACCAAAGTGCTTAATCAGGCCGTGAAGCGAAATCTTGACAGGTTTCCTGAAGATTTCATGTTTCAGCTAACCAAAGCCGAAGCCGAGGAGTGCCAACGCCGCCAACGTTTAAGGTCACAAATTGTGACCTTAAAGAATCCTCGGGAACGCATAGGAAATACCAACCATACGCCTTTACCGAGCATGGGATCCTAATGCTCTCTAGCGTGCTGAAGTCGCCGCGCGCAGTTCAGGTAAACATTCAAATCATGCGCACGTTCGTCAGGTTGCGTGAGATGCTGGTGTCGAACGAGACGCTCAATGAGAGATTAGACGAGCTGGAAGAAAACTATGACGCGAAATTCAAGGTTGTTTTCCGTGCGATTCGGCAACTGATGAAGGCGCCAGAGCGAGGTCGTCGAGAGATTGGTTTTCGCCGTGATCGTGACGGCTGAAACGTTCAAGATCACAAATTGTGATCTTAAACAAAACCGGAGTCGAGCCCTCATAGCTAACGATTACTCGTCGGCGGGTGGGTGTTCGTCCAGCGGCTTTTCATTCGCACCTGCCATTTGCTTCCCGGTATGTCGAGCGCCTCAAGCTGCTCGCTCGCGTCGCGTAACGACTCGCCGCCCGCCTTTCGCGTCTTCAGATAGAGTAACGACGCCATGATCGCCGTCATCGGCGTGACGAAAACATTCAACAACTGGAAGAAAACAGACCCGGCCGACATTGAGAAGTTGAACCCAAACTGTTTTGGAGAG
This sequence comes from Pyrinomonadaceae bacterium, assembly GCA_036276375.1. Lineage (GTDB taxonomy): Bacteria > Acidobacteriota > Blastocatellia > Pyrinomonadales > Pyrinomonadaceae > PSRF01. The sequence goes on from DASUOZ010000311.1 coordinate 3,938, forward strand.
AAGTCGTCGTTAAGCTGTAACGTCAAGTCCGTCGACACTGCCGCCTTCCCGATCAAGATCGGCAACGCAAACTGGACCAGCGTTATCACCAACACCGTCCCTAATGCTCTCCGACTCAATATTCGACTGCGTCGCAGCGTGCCACGCACGCCCTGCTGTTTCCATCATCACGACCGGACCGTACAGGCCGTAAACAATCGCCACGATCAATCCCGGTATCACAAATAGCAACGACCCCAGCAGTATCAATGTCATGACGAGCAGTGAGGTCACGGCAAAGATGCGCCACCGTCGTTTCAATGCCGCCATGACGGATTTCATTCTCACCGCGCGTAGCGGTGCGATCATTAGCTGGACCACCACCGGAACTATAGCCGCCGAGACAAAGAAATACACAAACAGGAGTGACACCACCATCGTGAGAAAGAACACCACGGCGAGGACCATCAGTTGAGTCGGCGACAGTCGCTCCGGCTCGATGAACACGTTTGAAAAGCGGTTCACAACAGCGAAAACGGTGAACGGCGCATATCCTAAAAGAGCGATCTTGAAAAACGTCGGAAAGTGTTCGCTGTAGAGCGCGAGTGCCTGGCGCAATAAGTTAGTCGGTCCTTCCCAACTTGCTCGCAGTGCCGAGGCGAAGCCCGCGGCGCTCTGCGGTCGCTCGGCGGGACTCTTCGCGAGTGCGGACATCACAATGCGCGCCATCTTTCGCGGCACCTTGCGATTCTTTTCGCGGACGTGCGGAGGAGCGGCAGTTTTGTGAAGCTCGATTACCTCCTGCGGGGAACCTTTGAAAGGCGTTTCGCCCGTTAGCAGACGATAGGCAACAACGCCAAGGCTGTAGATGTCGGAGCGCGTATCAAGCTGTTCACCGCGACATTGTTCCGGCGACATATAAAACGGCGTGCCCATGACGGAACCGACAGCGGTCAGGTTCCCGTCCCGCGATGGCAGCGATTTGATAAGCGTCGCTGACTCTTCCTGGTTGCACGAAACAGTGTTTCCGTTGCTGGCGCTTGTGAGTGTGGTGGTGGGAAACCGGTTGACGTCGTGTGATCGGTTTCGCCCAGTTTGACTAATCCGAAGTCAAGCACTTTTACGGTGTAGCCGCCGCGGCCGTTTGGCTCGAGCCAGATGTTGTCGGGTTTGAGATCTCTGTGGATGAGGCCTGCCTGGTGCGCTGCTTCGACGGCGGAACAAACCTGTTCCAGAATATCGATGACCCACGGGATCGGGAGCGCGCCTTCCTCCGAAACGACCTCGGCCAGGGAGCAGCCGTCTAAATACTCCATCACGAGGTAAGCAACTGGTCCATCGGCGGTTTGCGCGCGAACCCGAAATCGGTAACGTCCACGACATTTGGGTGCCGCAGGCGCCCGGCGGCTTCTGCTTCACGGCGAAACCGCGCCACAAACTGATCGTGAGCCGAGAGTTGCGGCTGGATCAGTTTCACCGCAACGGTGCGCTTTGTGCCGAGATGTGTCGCACGATAGACCGCACCCATGCCGCCCTGTCCGAGGAGTTGGTCGATCTG
>DASUOZ010000312.1:0-4439 GCA_036276375.1 Pyrinomonadaceae bacterium
TCAATCATGTTCGCCCTTCCCTTAGCTCGCTTTCGGTTCTGCCTGACTCTTTCGGAACGCGACTTCGCCGGCGTCCGACACCTCGACCCACTTCTGCACCGGCGCAGGCTCGGCTTCGTAGTTGTCGTGCCAATTCCACCACTTGTACGGCGGGGTCTGCGGGTATCCCTCCGGCGAGTCCTCCCATTCTTCCTGGCGGCCGAGCGCGGTGATGTCGAGGTAGTTCCAGGTGCTTCCCATCTGCTCGTCGCCGCGGTTGTTAATGAAGTAGGTGCGGAACACGTTGTTGTGGTCGTCGCGAATGAACGCGTTGGTCCCGTGCCACTGATCCACGCCGAAGTCGAGATCGAAGCTATCCTTAATTGTGTACCAGGGCATAGTCCAGCCCATTCGTTTCTTCACGCGGTCGATGTTCGCCTGCGGCGCACGTGAGACGAACACGAGCGTAGTATCGCGGGCGTTCAAATGCGCAAGGTGCGCGACCTGATCGGCGACGAAGGAGCACCCCCGGCACGCATGGTCCGGCCAGCCAAACACGCCGGGCTCAAAGAATGCGCGGTAGACGATCAGTTGGCGGCGCCCCTCGAACAGTTCGAGCAGACTAGCCTTACCGTTCGGGCCGTCGAACTCGTATGTCTTCTCGATTGGCAACCACGGCATTCGCCGGCGCTCGGCCGCCAGCGCGTCACGCGCGCGCGTCAAGGCCTTCTCTTTCACCAGCAGCTGCTCGCGCGCAGCCTCCCATTCCTGTAGCGATACGACCGGCGGTGTGTTCACCGGAAGAATCGCTTTCCGCGGCTCGCTATCTTGTTCGTGGTTCTTCTCCATCTTGCTCTCCTTATCTTGTTCTTCGTGCGGAAGCTACAATAGCGCCAGGTACGAGAACGGTGGGAGTTACAAGTGTGACGGGATTCCGATGGACTCGCTGATCAATGCCGCGGCGCGTGCCCTGGCCGCTGGCGATCCCCTGAGCGCATTGAAGCGGGTGGCCCTGCGCGACGACGCGCCGGCGCTCGCGCTGCGAGGAATTGCGATGGCGCAGCTCGGCGATTTCGTTCGAGCAAAGTCGCTTCTGCGCAGGGCTGCGCGAGCGTTTGGTCCAAAAGAATCCGTGGCCCGCGCGCGATGCGTTGTCGCCGACGCCGAAATCGCACTCTTCTCGCGCGACTTGAGCTGGCCCGCGAAAGCACTCGACACCGCGCGAGCGACGCTTGAAACGCACGGCGACTGGGTGAATGCCGCACACGCGCGATATCTCGAGGTCCGGTACCTGCTCCTGATCGGACACATCAACCAAGCCGAACGTAAACTCTCTGAGCTCGAACCCACGACGCTTCCGGCTGTGTTGAGGACGGTCCACGAGCTGATGGTCGCCGGCATTGCGATGCGACGCCTGCGAGCGAAAGCGGCGTGCGCTGCGCTCGCGCGCGCGAGGCGTGCAGCGCAGGACGCGCGCATCCCGGCACTGACGGCGGAGGTTGAAAGTGCATACGCTGTCCTGAACACACCTGCCGCGCGCTTGATTGCGAGTGGAAAGCAACGACTTCTCCTGCTCGAGAATGTCGAGGCATTGCTGGCGTCCAAAGCGCTCGTCGTCGACGCGTCTCGTCGGGTTGTGCACCACGAAAGCAAACAGATCTCGCTGGCAGCGCGTCCGGTGTTGTTCGCGCTCGCCCGTGCATTGGGCGAAGCGTGGCCGGGTGACGTGCCGAGAGACGTTCTTGTCGCACGAGCCTTCGAATCGAAGATCGTCAATGAATCGCATCGCGCAAGATTGCGAGTCGAAGTAGGGCGACTGCGCGCGATACTGCGAACGCTCGCTAACGTGAGCGCGACTAAACACGGGTTTGCACTGGCGCCGTGTCGTGCGCGTGAAGTTGTCGTGCTGGCCGGCCCGGTCGAAGAGGAGCACGCGGCAGTGCTCGCCTTCCTCGCCGACGGTGAATCGTGGTCCAGCTCAGCTCTGGCTCTTGCACTGGGAACGAGCCAACGCACCATACAGCGCGCGCTCGAGTCACTCGCGGCAGCAGGTAAAGTGCAGGCGCTCGGTCGCGCACGAGCTCGTCGGTGGATGATGCCGCCGATCGTGGGATTCACGACGACTTTGTTACTCTCGGGTTCTCTGTCGATTGACTAAGATGGAAGTATGAATAGAACAACTGCCGAGATCGTCCGCGAGTATGGACCCTTCCCAGGTTCCGACAGCGTGCATGGGGTCACGTACGACGGTGAGAACGTCTGGTTCGCTGCCGGAGACAAGCTGAACGTCTTTGATCCTGCCAGCGGCGAGATACTGCGTTCAATCGACGTCGCCGCTGATGCGGGAACCGCCTTCGATGGCCACTACTTGTTTCAGCTCGCCGAGGATCGCATTCAGAAGATCGATCCGCAGACAGGCCGTGTAGTGGCTACGATTCCCGCGCCGGGCGGCGGTGGTGATTCGGGGCTCGCCTGGGCTGAAGGTACGCTTTGGGTCGGACAGTATAGAAGCCGGAAAATCTATCAAATCGATCCTGAGACCGGGACGATTCTGCGGACGATCGAATCGAACCGTTTCGTTACTGGCGTCACCTGGGTCGAGGGAGAGCTCTGGCACGGCACGTGGGAAGATGACGAAAGTGAATTAAGGCGAGTCGATCCTGAAACGGGTGCGGTCCTGTACAGACTCGAGCTGCCACGCGGAGTTAATGTGTCCGGGCTGGAGTCGGATGGCGGCGATCTTTTCTTCTGCGGAGGGGCAAGGAGTGGCAAGGTGAGGACGGTGCGCCGGCCTAAGCCAACTTAGGTTCAGATCAAATAAGGGGGGAACGTATGTCTCGTGAATCGCGGGTGTTTGCAGGAATTCTTCTGGTGGTTCTTCCAACAGTAATGTTCGGCGGCCTGTCGCTGTTGAAGTTTCTCACCTCAAACGAGGCGGGTTATGTCGACAATCCGTTGCGTCAAGACCTTTTTCGTGCCGGCCACGCGCATGCGGGAGTGTATCTCGTTCTATCATTGGTGATGCTCCGCTACGTCGATGAGGCCGTGCTTGGCCCGTTTTGGAAATGGCTCGCACGAACAGGCGCACCGATCGCAGCCATTTTGATTCCCGCCGCATTCTTCCTATCAGTCCATTCGCCGGGAGCAAGAGAGCCGAACGGCCTAATCAACCTTGCCTACGTCGGCGCTTTTTTCCTGGCTGCGGCGGTATTAACGCTCGGAGTTGGATTGATCCGGCGATCTTAGACTCGTTCGGATCGCATCAGTGCGACACCAAAATGTTGCTGTAACGCGGCGTCATACTCCTGCTGGTTTTTGACGTCGCGCTCGGTGCGTTCACCATCTCTGGTCTCGATCAGACGCATATCGCTGAGAGTAATGCGGCCGCTTTCGGTCGCCCGCGAGCAGACTCGCTTCTGAGTGAAGTGCGACTCCGGTGAAGTTTGATGATAACGGCACATGCCGCCGAAGTCTGCGTATTCATAAGGTGTGAGAGTGAACCGATACTGAGGCGTCCATACGTTCGCTTCCCGTCGTATGAGAACGAGGTAACCGTTTTCGTCGAGAATTTTATACGCGCCTTCGCCTTCGGCTTGTTCGCTGCGCTCGTCGAGCAACAACGGTTCAAGAAATGAGTCGCCGAACCCCACGTCCACCAACCAGCGCTGCGGTCCACCGACCAGCAGAGTCATGTGATCGAAAGGCTGACTGTAGCCGCCCTGCGCATTGGCCACCTCCGCTGAAAGCTTCGTCACCTCAAAACCAAGTTCGCGCAGGAGCGCAGCAAACAAACCATTACACTCGTAGCAAAAACCGCCTCGCCGGTGTTCGACGATTTTCGTAAACAGAGCTGCGTCTTCGAGCACAATCGTTTCGCCTGCGTGAATGCTTAAGTTTTCAAAAGGCACTGTCTGCAAGTGGGCGAGTTGCAACGCGCGCAGGGTCTCAGCAGACGGGATTGTTGGACCGTGGTAGTTGATCCGTTCAAGATAGGCGTTGATGTTCAATTTAGATCCCCCGGAACCCGGCGCGGAAAGGTTTGCACGGGAACCAGACCGACTTTGGCTGGTTCCCGCATCATCGCAGCTTCACGATTTCACTGCCTGAACGTCGAGAGTAATGGTTACTTCATCACCAACCAAAATCCCTCCCGTTTCGAGCGCGGCATTCCACGTCAGACCGTAGTCCTTACGATTGACCTTGGTGGTCGCCGACCAACCAATGCGCGTATTTCCCCAGGGGTCTACGCCCGGTTCAGTTGGGCCTTCAACTTCGAAAACCACCTGGCGCGTCACACCGCGAATCGTCAGATCGCCTTCAACCTGCAACTCACCCGCTCCGGCTTCGGTAATGCGGGTGGAAGTAAACGATAAAGTAGGAAAGTTTTCGACATCGAAAAAGTCAGCGCTCTTTAGATGTGCATCACGGTCGGCGTTGCGCGTGTCAATTGAAGCGGCCTC
>DASUOZ010000313.1:0-5648 GCA_036276375.1 Pyrinomonadaceae bacterium
GCGTCCGTGCTGGCCCCATTGGAAAGTCACGCCGCTGACGATGACCAGATCGCCGTCGATGATGGGCGACACCGTGCGGCCGCCGTGCGTTGTGAGCAAACCGAAATCCTCGCCGAGCGAACGCTCCCACAGCACTTTACCGTCGCGATTGAGTCCGATCAGATTTCCGCCCACACCAAACGCGTAGACATTGCCGGTTGTGGGATCGCCGACCGGCGACGCCCAACCGATGCGATGCGGCGGCACGTCGCTCAGGTAAATATTGAAGCGATGTTCCCACAGCAACTTTCCGGTGTCGGCGTTGAAGCACATGATCCGTTCCTGCAATGTCTCGCCTTGCCCGGCGCCGTTTTGCAGGTAAAGGTGATCGCCGACGACGATCGGCGCTGAGCGCCCGCCGTATGGAGCTTTCCAGGCCAGGTTCTCGCCGGCCGGTGACCATTTTTCGGGCAGGTTCTTTTCGGTGGAGATCCCGTCGCGGGCAGGACCACGCCACTCGGCCCAATCGTTCGCCATAACGAACGAGAAGGCGAGACAGACGTTCAAATAAATGGAGATGACGTTATTCATTTTAGGAGACCGTCTCGGTTTTCAGGATGAACTATGTTTCGCTTGCAACCCTAAGGATGTATATTACGTAAGCTCACGTTGCTGCGTTACATTTTTTGCCGTTGATTCTAACAGGTTCCGCCTCATCCGTTAACTTGACGTTGATTGCGTTGCTCAACAGGAGAAATCATGCTGCTCCCTAAGGTCCTACTGTTTTCACTTCTCGCTGCGTTGCCGCTGCAAACCGCGACGCCCTCAAAACAGGAATTGAACGACCAGCTTTTCGAGGCAGTGCGCAAAGGAGACGTGGCCGCGGTGACCGCCGCGCTCGACAAAGGCGCCGACGTCAACGCTAAGTTTCGTTACGGCGCGACGGCGTTGTTCAAAGCGGCCGAACGTGGTCACACCGAGATTGCGAAGATACTGTTGGACCGCGGCGCTGACGTGAAAGTCAAAGATACGTTCTACGGCGCGACGGCGATGACGTGGGCGCTCAGCAACAATCACTCCGGAGTCGTGAAGCTGTTGTTGGACAAAGACGGTGGAGACGTCGACGCCGTGCTCACGCAAGGGGCACGTGACGGCAACGCGGAGCTGGTGAAGGCTGCGCTGGATAAAGGCGGCGCGTCAGCGCCGACTCTGACCGCGGCCCTGGCGTTGGCGGCCGCCAATGAAAAAAGCGCCGCAATCGCGGACATGCTGAAAAAAGCAGGGGCGCAGCCGCCGTTGCAGGTCGAAGCCGCCGTACTTCAGACCTACGTTGGCAAGTTTCGAGGCGAACCCGGGCCGGAGATCGCCATCGCAGTCAAAGACGGAAAACTCTTCGCTAACGTCGGCCGCGACTCGTTTGAGTTGATGGCGCTCGATACGACCACATTCCGGCCCACGGCATTTGCCGGAATCACGCTGGTCTTCAATCGCGAAGCGGACAAGGTCTCGAGTATCACCTTCAAGCAGGGCCAAAACACCAGTCAGCTGAAGCGGATCGAGTAACGCTGGAGTTCCTCGTTTTGAGTTCAAGCTTTAGCTTGTTCCTTTAGCAGCAGCCTAAAGGCTGAACTCAAAACGAGTACGCAAAACGGTCGAACCTAAAAACGGGGGTTTAGGATGAACAGCCACATGAAACGATGGCCACTCTCTCTTCTACTTCTCTCCTTTATTTCAGCCACGGTTCCCGCGCAAAACTGGCCGCAGTTTCGCGGGCCGGGCGCAACCGGCGTCGTGGAAAATCCGGGACAACCGGTGAAGTGGGACGCCGCCGCCTCGCAGAACGTCCGCTGGAAACTCGCGATTCCGGGTCTAGCGCACTCGAGTCCCGTCGTTTGGGGCAACACGATTTTCGTCACTACAGCCGTCAACAGCGCGAAAGACGAAACCCGATTCGGTCTCTACGGCGATGTCGCTCCGGTGAAGAATGCTCCGAAACACACGTGGAAGGTCTATGCGATCGACAAGGCGAAGGGCACGATACTTTGGGAGCGCATTGCTTCCGAGAATATTCCAAAGGTCAAACGTCACCCGAAGTCGACTCACGCTGACTCAACGCCCGTCACGGATGGCAAATATCTCGTCGTGTTGTTTGGTTCTGAAGGACTTTACACCTACGACCTGAAAGGGAAGCTGCTCTGGAAACAGGACCTTGGCGTGCTCGATGCCGGTTGGTTCTACGACGTAGATTACCAGTGGGAGTACGGCAGTTCACCAATCATCTACAAGGACCTCGTCATCGTTCAGGCCGACATTCAGAAAAACTCGTTCATCGCGGCCTACGACCTGAAGACCGGCCAACTCAAATGGAAGACGCCGCGCGAAGAAATTCCTGGCTGGGGCACGCCGACAGTTTACGAGGGTAAAACTCGCGCGGAGTTGGTCACGAATGGCGCCAAAGCGATTCGTGGTTACGATCCCGCAACCGGCAAGGAACTGTGGAGACTCGGACCAATGTCTGAGATCACCACGCCCACGCCTTTCGCCGCGCACGACCTGATCTTCGTCACGAGTGGTTACACGCCGATTCAACCGATCTACGCGATCCGGCCCGGCGGCAACGGCGATCTCACGCTGAAAGACGGTAAGGAATCGAGCGACTTCATCGCCTGGAGCAAACAACGCGGTGGACCATACATGCCGACTCCGATCGTTTACGGCGACCTGCTTTACACGTGTTCGAATCAGGGTGTGTTGACGGCCTACAACGCGAAGACCGGCGAACGTGTTTACCAGGAACGGCTCGGCGGCACCGGCGGTGCGTTCACGGCTTCGCCGGTCGCGTCGGACGGAAAGATTTATCTGGCCAGCGAAGACGGCGACGTGTTTGTCGTCAAGGCCGGACCAAAATATGAGTTGCTCTCAAAGAACCCGGTGGGTGAAGTGATGATGGCCACGCCCGCGATCTCGGACGGAATCGTGATCGTGAGGACCGTCTCGCACTTGTACGCTTTTGGGGACTCGAATAACACAAACCAGACGAACAGCAAAGGATCAAACCAGTGAAAGTAACGCGCCGCATTAGTCTCGCACTCCTAATCATCAGTTCACTTACCGCCACCGGCCTGGCCGCGAACTGGCCGCAGTGGCGCGGTCCGGACGGCTCGGGAATCTCGAATGAGAAGAACCTGCCGGCCGCCTGGACGCCAACGACAAACATAAAATGGAAAGCGGCGATCCCCGGCCGCGGACATTCGTCGCCGATCGTGTGGGGCAATCGTGTGTTTGTGACGACGGCTGTTGAAGGCGACGTCGTGCCGGGTGCGAAGGCCGTGAAGCACATGAACGACGGTAAGGAGTTTCTCCATCCGGACAGCATCGGCGCGGATCGCAAACATCAGTTCAAAGTGATCGCCCTGAATCGTGAATCGGGCAAGGTTGTTTGGGAAGCAGTGGCCTGGGAAGGCACTCCTTACGACAATCGCCATCGCAAGAGCTCGTATGCTGCCTCGACCCCGGCTACTGACGGCAAAATGGTCTACGCGTTCTTCGGCACTGAAGGACTCTACGCTTACGACTTCAACGGCAAGCTGGCGTGGAAAACGCAACTCGGTAATCTCGGAACAGTCGGTATGGGTACCGGCACATCGCCGATTCTTTTCGACAATCTCGTGATTGTTCAGTGTGACGAAGACAACGGTGAAGGATCGTTCATCGTTGCTCTCGATAAGAAGACCGGCAAGGAAGCCTGGCGCACGCCGCGCAAAGTGCAGGTCAGTTGGTCCACGCCGTTGCTGGTGAAGACGGCGACGCGTTCCGAGTTGATCACGAGCGGCACTGAGACAGTAATTTCCTACGATCCGGCAACGGGTAAAGAGTTGTGGCGTCACAAAGGCGTCGAGAGCAACGCGATTCCATCGCCTGTGGCAAACAGCGACATGGTGTTTCTCGTAGCGGGTTTTCCGGCAAAGGTCGCGATGGCGATCAAACTTGGCGGCAACGGCGACCTGACGGGCACGCCGAACGTGCCCTGGAAGTATGCAAAGGGCACCGCGTATGTGCCGTCGCCGATTCTTTACGGCGACTATCTGTACCTGACGACGGATCGCGGTATTCTCACCTGCATCGACGCGAAAACCGGCGAGGTCAAATATGAAGGCGGGCGTATTCCGATTCCGGCGACGTTCACGGCATCGCCCGTGGCGTTTGAAGGTAAGATTCTGATGACCAGCGAAGACGGCGACACCTTCATGGTGAAGGCCGGACCGAAGCACGAGATCCTGGGTACGAACTCGATCGGCGAGCCGGTTTACGCTTCGCCGGCGATCGCCGATGGACGGATCTTCATTCGTGGTGAGAAGAATTTGTATTGCATCGGCAGTTAAGCGGGTGGAAACATTTCCGCCGCGCGAACGTCTAAGAAGTAATTATGTTTGAAGAACAGAAAAGTGCGCCCTGGTACCGGTCCAGGGCGCTCATCATTGGCGCCAGCGTGGTTGTGCTCGTCGTTTTGGCCGCCGGAATTTATTGGGGATTTCGCGGTGAAACAAACGAGGAGCATTACTCAGCACTCGAACAACATCGTCAGCAGCAGGCCGCCCAGGCGCCGGCTGCGGCGCCTGCCGCAACTGCGACTCCCGTCGCGGAAGCGAGTCCCGGTGCTTCACCTTCCCCCGGTGGCGCAGCGCCCCCAACGGCATCCACCCGAAACTATTGGACGAACTTCCGCGGTCCGAAACGCGACGGCAACTACGAAGCAGCGCCGGTGCTGACGAGTTGGCCGTCCGGCGGTCTGTCTCCAATCTGGAAACAGCCGGTCGGTGTCGGTTACGCATCATTTGCAGTCGCCGACGGCCGTGCGTACACGATCGAACAGCGGCGCGGGCAGGAAGTTGTGGCTGCCTACGACGTCGGCACTGGCCGTGAGGTCTGGACGCAAGCCTGGAACGCACTCTACTCGGATTCAACCGGCGATGGACCACGCGCCACACCGACGTGGGACGAGGGCCGGATCTACGCGCTCGGCGCCACAGGCGAACTGCGCTGCCTCGACGCGAACAGCGGCGCTGTCATCTGGGGAAAGAACATTCTCTCGGAAAATGGAGCGAGCAACCTGCAATGGGCGATGGCCGCGTCGCCGCTGATCGTTGACGACAAAGTAATCGTGCTTCCCGGTGGAGCGCCCAACAAATCCGTCGTGGCTTACAACAAGAATACGGGCGCGCCGGTTTGGAAAGTGCTCAGTGACACGCAGGCGTACGTTTCGCCGATGCTCGTTGAGCTCGCCGGGCGTCGTCAGATCATGGTCGTGAGCTCGTCGCGTGTTGTGGGACTCGTGCCCGAGACTGGTGCGCTGCTTTGGAGTCATGCATGGGACACCAGCGGCGGCATCAATGTTTCTCAGCCCGTCGTGGTCGATAAGAATCGTTTCTTTATCTCGTCGGGCTATGGCAAAGGCGCCGCGCTGGTCGAGGTGAAGGGAAGTGGCAATAGTTTCACAGCCACGACGATCTGGGAAAACATAAACATGAAGAACAAGTTCAATAGCTCTGTTCTTCATAACGGTCACGTTTACGGGCTGGATGAAGGAATTCTTACCTGTGTCGACGTAAATACCGGTGACCGTAAATGGAAAGAGGGGCGGTACGGTTATGGACAGGTGCTGCTGGCCG
>DASUOZ010000314.1:0-5778 GCA_036276375.1 Pyrinomonadaceae bacterium
AGAGTCTGCGTAATCTGTGGATTGCTTTTAGTTCAACACCTCGCCGACGATTGCGGTGAGGGCGTTGTCCTGAAGCGACTTATTGCGTGGCAGTTGTCCGTGTAGGTCGCAGCCGAACACCGCGTAATGCGAGAGCGTAAAACCGGTGATGCGGTCGCGTGTTTTGATCAGGTTTTCACCGAGCAACGAAGAACGCGTCACACGTCCATCGCCCGGCGCGTACATCGCCGCGGTCACTTGTTTTTTCGACATCTTCACGCCCGCCGACGTGCGATACTCGCGCGGCCGAAGCAGCGTCACCCAGCGATTCTTTTTTGCATCACGCAGAATCACCGGCGCACTCAGCGTCTCTTCGCAGTCGCCTCCGATCGCCAGCAACACGACCGGCGCGTCGGGCGTCTCGACCGCGTCGAGTGCTTCGTGAAAGCGCCGCGCCCGTTTCAGAGTGTTCGCGAGATAGTCGTCCAGCTCTTCAAGATTGCCTTTGTACTCCCGCCGGAACTCTTCAGAATTGATTGCGCCCCAGCCGTAACGCTTCCAAACTTCCGCGTCGTAAAGATCGATATCGATCGGTTGCAGGTTTTCGTCGAAAAACTTCGCCGCCTTGCGATGCGGCATCAGTTGAAACACCGATGGTGTGCGCGCCGCGTCTTCAGCAGTCAACTTATTGAGCAACGGCACCCGCCGTGTCAGTCCTTCGGTAATTGAATAACCGTCGACGAGCGTTGCGAATGCGTCTGAAGAGCCTTCGTTGGGCGTGCCGATCATCACGATCTTGCTGATGTGCGTCGCGCCTTGCCACGTAGGACGAATGGCTACGTCGTCCGGCGGCAAATCGGTGTCGCCGTACATCGCGGCGTAACGCGCGATCAGACCGCCCATGGAATGCGCGACGATGTTGAACTTCAACTCCGGGCGCTGCATCCGTTGCTTCAGAAGCTGCATGCGTTGGACCAACTCCCGCGCATTCGCGACGTTGTCGCGGCGCCAGTCGTAAGCAAAGACGTAGAACGTGTCGCGATCTCCGTCGAGGCCCGGACTGTCCCAATTGCCTTCGCGGTAGCCGGCGTAGCGCCGCAACGATTCGAGCAGATCGCGATAGACGTAAACCTCGGGCACGAGACGCGCGAGGCGCATCGTTTCCAGAATTTTTCCCGGAACGAGATCGTCGCGGTTCGTTTCGAGGTTCGGACTCATCGGCAAACCCTCGGTCGAGGTGCGAAACGCCGAGGGCCAGATAGTCTCGCCGGTTTTCGAGTTGATCAGTTCAGTACCGAGAATGCCCGGAATTACAATCACCGGACGTTTGCCGGTGCGCGTGCGCGCGGAAGCGAAGATGTGTTCGAGGTTTGGTGTGCGGCGGGCGGAAATGCACGCGGTCGAGAGGAGCGACAGCGCCACCAGGCTTAGCACCAGGTATCGTGATTGTGGTCGGTGTCTAATCAGTGGTTGGTTCCCAACGCCGGTTGATTAAGCTGGCGACGAAGCCCGCGCCGAAGCCGTTGTCGATATTCACTACCGTGACGTTCGAAGCGCACGAGTTCAACATTCCCAACAGCGCCGCGACTCCTCCAAAAGATGCGCCGTACCCGATACTGGTTGGCACGGCCACGACAGGCACGCCAACTAATCCACCGACCACTGACGGCAACGCGCCTTCCATACCAGCGGCCACAATCACGACGCGCGAACGTTGCAACAGGCTGCGCTCAGCCAAAACGCGGTGAATTCCGGCAACGCCCGCGTCCCAGATGCGTGAGACTGTGTTGCCCATCGTTTCAGCGGTTAACGCTGCTTCTTCGGCCACGGGGATATCGCTGGTACCGGCAGTTACGACTGAGATTGGACCAAGACCGTAGACGGTTTTATCGCGGCGAATGCGGATCAGGCGGGCGGCTTCGTGCCACTCGGCATCGGTGATCACATTGCGAACTTCGCCAAACGTGCCTTCGTCGGTGCGCGTAACGAGGATGTTTGGCGAGCGTTGTGTGAGTCGCTCAACAATTCCGACTATTTGCGCGCGTGACTTGCCTCCTCCGAAAACGACTTCGGGAAAGCCGAGGCGGTGCGCGCGCGAGTGATCGACGCGAGCGAAGCCGAGGTCTTCGAAATGGAGGTTCTTGATACGTTCGACGGCGTCATTACTCTCGACCTCGCCACGCTTGTGCGCCTCCAGCAGTCGTGCCAGTTCCTTCAGGTCCATAGTTGTGTCCAGGGCCGCATTCTAGCATTGAACTTCGCCGCCACCCGCCAACAGCGCTCCGCTGCATATTTGCGGCGCCGCCGCCGTCGGATGTGACGCTCGCCACTTTGCCCCTCCTTTGATAGCGCTACCTGGCACCGGCTCCGCCGCCGGATGTGACGCAGTTAGCGGCTCCGCCGCCGGATGTGAGGCATGGCTACGCCTTGCCGGATGGCCCTTTGAAAAAGAGTGGGGCTATGCCCCCGTTTCGGGCTTTGCCCGAGGGCGATCGGCCGGAGGCCATACCAGGGGCGGAGCCCCAATTTATTTTTCCTGCCTCCGGCGAGGAGTAGCCTCGCCGCACATCCGGCGGCGAAGCCGCTGCCCAGTAGCGCCAAAACTGAACGGACAAAGTAGCCAGCCTCACAGCCGGCGGCGCAGCCGGTGCGCAGTAGCGCGAGGACTGAACAGCCAAAGTGGCCAGCCTGCGGCGAGGTATAGTTTTTCGCCCCACCTCCCGCGGCGAAGCCGCTAACACGGTTCGCGCGACTGATGCTTCGCCTGAACCTCCAACCACTTTTCCACGTTTGCGATAACAGCGAGGGCGCAAGTAAGATGCTGCCAATGCCCGGTGCAAACAAAGACTGACCCGCCGTGTCGACTGTCATCAAAAACACCCGTTTGACGCTCGAGATGATCAAGATCGAGCACACGCTTTTTGCGCTGCCGTTTGCCTTTCTCGGCGCGCTCCTCGCCGCTAACGGTTTGCCGAGCCTGAGACAGATTTTCTGGATTATCGTTGCGATGGTCGGCGCACGCTCGGCCGCAATGGCTTTCAACCGGCTCGCCGACCGAAAGATCGATGCTCGCAACCCGCGCACAGCCACGAGAGCGTTACCCTCCGGTACCTTGTCGGTCGGTTTCGTGTGGGCCTTCACAATCCTTTCCGCGGCTGTTTTCCTGTTGGCGGCGGCGATGCTCAACCGGCTGACGCTGCTGCTCGCGCCGGTGGCCCTGGCCAGCGTTCTGCTTTACTCTTTCACCAAGCGTTTCACGCAGTTTTCACACATCGTGTTGGGTTGGTGCCTGGCGATCGCGCCGGCCGGAGCGTGGATCGCCGTACGCGGCGAGATCGGCAGCCCGGTGCCGTTGTTACTTTCAGTCGTGGTCCTGCTGTGGACCGCCGGGTTCGATATTCTTTACGCGTGCCAGGATTACGACGTCGACCGCCGCGAAGGCTTGCGCTCGATTCCCGCACGCACCGGTATCGCACGTGCGCTGTGGATCGCGCGCACACTGCACTTAGGAGCTTTCCTGGCGGTAGTTGCGCTTTATGCTTCAACCGCTCTGGGAATGTTGGCTTTCGCCGGCGTAATCGCCACGGGCGCTTTGCTGGTTTATCAACATCGTCTCGTTCGAGCTGACGATCTCGGGCGGCTGAACGCTGCGTTCTTTACTACCAACGCTTTCGTCAGCGTCATCCTGCTGGTGACGTTCGGCAGCGCGGTATTTTTGCACGGATGACGCCAATGACTTTTTCACACGACCCCAAACTAAACGACATCGCCACTCGCGCACTGGCAGGCGAACGACTCTCCTTCGCCGACGGTGTCGCGCTTTACGAAACCAGCGATCTGCCGGCGCTCGGTAAACTCGCCGACACGATCAGGCGCCGCCGGCACGGCCACACGACGTACTTCAACGTCAACCGGCATCTGAACCCGACCAACATCTGTTACGCCGACTGCAAGTTTTGCGGCTTTTTCCGGACGCCGCGACAGCCTGACGCTTACACACACAACATTGACGACAGTTTGAAAGTCGCGGCCCAGGCAGTCGCCGAAGGCGCAACCGAGTTGCACATCACGGGCGGACTGAACACAAAACTTCCCTTCAGCTATTTCACGGATTTGCTGTCGTCGCTTAAGCGCCAGTATCCACAACTGCACCTCAAGGCGTTCACGATGGTCGAATTCGATCACTTCGCCCACTTCTACAAGCTGCCGGACGAAGTAGTGATTCAAAAGCTCATCGAAGCCGGACTCGACTCCTGTCCCGGCGGCGGCGCCGAGATCTTTCGCGAGCCGACGCGGTCGATGATCTGCGCGCACAAGTGCGATGCGGATCGTTGGCTCGAGCTACAGGGAAAAGTTCACGCCGCGGGTTTGAAGACGAACGCCACGATGCTTTATGGCCACATCGAGTCGCTTGAGGATCGCGTGGACCACCTGATCCGCTTGCGCGAGCAACAGGAAAAATCCGGCGGCTTCCAGTGTTTTATCCCGCTCGCGTTTTATCCGCCTGACACGCAGCTAGCGCATCTGCCCGGCCCCTCAGGCGTCGACTCACTGAAGACGATGGCCGTGTCGCGACTGTTACTCGATAACTTCGATCACATCAAGGCTTACTGGGTCATGCTCGGTAAACGCCTCGCGCAAGTCGCCCTGCACTACGGCGCTAACGACATCGACGGCACGATCACCGAGGGCGGTGAACTAACCACCAGCTACTCAGTCGAAGCCAACAACGAAGTCCGGATGACCAAAACCGAACTCATCGGGCTCATAGAAGATGCCGGCTTCGAGGCCGTCGAACGTGACACAGTTTATAACCGCCTCGATCGCCGCAACGTTTCGCTGGTTTAAGAGATTTGAAACAACATGATTACTGACACCGAACGCACCACCATAACCCTCGCGCATTCGCCCGATTCCGACGACGCATTCATGTTCTACGGGCTCGCCACAAACAAAATCGACACCGGCGGGTTGCATTTCGAACACCTGCTCAAAGACATTCAGACGCTGAACGAAGAAGCGATGCGCGGCACCTACGACGTCACGGCCATTAGCTTCCACGCGTACGCCTACATCGCCGACAAATATGCCTTGCTGCCGCACGGCGCTTCTATCGGGGACAATTACGGCCCGATCGTCGTGTCGCGCCAGCCGGCGACCGCGGATGACATCCGGCGTCTCAAAATCGCCATTCCCGGCAAACTGACCAGCGCGTTTCTGGCGCTCCGGATATTCAATTCCGAGTTCGAATATGAGGTCGTACCGTTCGACAAGATCATCGACGCTGTGCAAAGCGGCCGCTGCGACGCCGGATTACTGATTCACGAGGGACAGCTCTTTTACGAGTCGAAAGGGCTCTTCAAAGTGCTGGATTTGGGCGAGTGGTGGCACAGCCGGCACGGGTTGCCGCTGCCGATGGGCGGGAATGTCATCCGGCGCGATCTGGGCGAGGATCTGGTCAAACAAGTCTCGCGGCTGCTGCGCGAGAGTATTAATTATTCGCTGACGCACCGCGAGGACGCGCTTCAGTACGCCCTCCAGTTTGCGCGCGACATGGAGCCGGGTTTGGCGGACAGGTTTGTCGCGATGTGGGTCAACGAGCTGACGCTCGACTACACGGAGCGCGGGCGAGAAGCTGTTCGCCTATTGTTGCAGGAAGGCTACGAGCACGGCGTGATACCCAATCGAGTGGACGTGGAATTTGTCTCGGAAAATTGAGGTTTGGACCCTAGCTGGGGTGTGCGCGGTGGTTTTTTAAGCCACCCCGCCCAGAAGGGGCAGCTAACCACCGCGCACATC
>DASUOZ010000315.1:0-2330 GCA_036276375.1 Pyrinomonadaceae bacterium
GGCTTTGTGTTTCAGGGTTTCAATCTCTTGTCGCGAACGTCGGCTTTGGAAAACGTCGAACTGCCGATGCTTTATCTCGGCGTCGACACCGCGATGCGACATCAGCGCGCGATGGAAGCGCTGGCCGCAGTCGGACTCAGCGGCCGCGAACAGAACCATCCGAACCAGTTGTCAGGCGGACAGCAACAGCGCGTCGCCGTTGCCCGCTCGCTCGTAAACAACCCGGCGTTGATTCTCGCTGACGAGCCGACCGGTAATCTCGACTCGCGCACGTCAGTTGAAATGATGGAGATCTTCCAACGTTTGAACCGTGAACGCGGCATCACGCTCGTGCTTGTCACGCACGAGCACGACATCGCCCAGTACGCGCAACGCGTGGTCGTTTTTAAAGACGGAAAGATCAAGAGCGATCAGCCCGTGATGGACCAGCGCGACGCGGCGGAAGAACTGAAGAGTATGCCGGCGATCGACGAAGAAGACGAAGACGAAGAGTAAGCAAATGACTTTACTAATGATCATCCGTGTTGCGTTCCGCGCCCTTGTCAGAAACAAGATGCGCGCGGCTTTGACGATGCTCGGCATCATCATCGGCGTGTCTGCCGTGATCGCGATGGTGAGTATCGGACAAGGCGCGTCGGCGTCTGTGCAGGCGCAGATCGAGAGCATCGGCACCAACCTGCTGTTCGTCAGCGCGGGCGCCCAAAACGTCGGCGGTGTTCGCAGCGGCACGGGCGATAGCGGCACGAACACGTTGACGGTTGAAGATCTCGATGCCATCCGGCGAGAAGTGCCGAGTGTTTCGATGGTCACTCCGGCGATCAACGCGCGATCGCAGTTGGTCGCGGGCAACATGAACTGGAACACGTCCGTCCAGGGCGTGAGTGAACAGTATCCCGACATCCGCAAGTGGTCCGTGCAGGACGGCGCGTTCTTTACTGACACTGACGTGCGCACGGCTGCGCGCGTCATCGTTATCGGCCAGAGCATTGCCGACAATCTGTTTCCGGGTATGGACGCCGTCGGACAAACGCTACGCGTTTCAAACCTGCCGTTCCGCGTTGTCGGCGTGATGGCGCGCAAGGGACAGGACCAGGGAGGCCGCGATCAGGACGACATCGCGTTCGCGCCGTACACGACCGTGCAGAAGAAAGTGCTCGGCAACACGCGCGTTCAAATCGCGTACGTCTCGGCGATTTCGGAAGACGCCACTTACACGGCGCAATCGCAGATTGGCGAGTTGCTGCGGCAGCGTCACAAACTGACGGCGAACGAACCCGACGATTTCACGGTCCGCAACATGACTGACGTGGCGGAAGCCGCGAACGAAACGAGTAAGACGATGACGATCCTGCTGGCGTGTATTGCCGGCGTATCGCTGCTGGTCGGCGGCATCGGCATCATGAACATCATGCTTGTTTCAGTGACGGAACGTACCCGCGAGATCGGCATTCGCATGGCCATCGGCGCGCGCTCGTCGGCGGTGCGGAGTCAATTCCTGATCGAGTCGATCGTGTTGAGTCTGACGGGTGGAACGATCGGCATTTTGCTCGGCATCGCCCTGTCGCTGGCGATACCCGCGATGCTCGGTTGGCCCACGCTGGTTTCGATGATGGCGATCGTCGGCTCGGTGCTTTTCTCCGTGGCGGTGGGAATCTTCTTCGGCTACTACCCCGCGCGCAAAGCCGCGTCGTTGGATCCGATCGAAGCGTTACGCTACGAGTAAACGTCGAGCCACAAAGAGGCACAAGAAGCACAAGAAAGGCTGTTCAGACAGTTTTGGCTTGTGCTTTTTGGGGGCTGAGGTAACATGCGGCCCATGACTCTGCGCTGCTTGATTCCGCGCCGCAATTGGCGCCTATCGATCGTTCTTCTCCTTTATCTTGCTTTTATCCCTTCCCTCCGGCCGCCGGCTACAAGCGCCCAGCAAACAACAGCGCCGCCGCCAAAACGTCCGCGCCTGGTCCTGCTGATAGTCGTGGACCAGTTTCGCTACGACTACCTTGAGCGCTTTGGCGACCTGTTTGGACCAAACGGACTGCGGCGATTGCTACGCGACGGCGCATCGTGGACACAGGCCAATTACGATCACTTTCCGACTTACACCGCGCCGGGCCACGGAACAATGATGACCGGCGCGTACCCTTCGGAATCGGGAATCATCGGAAACGACTGGATCGATCGCGCGACCGGAAAGCGCGTCAGCAGCGTTTCCGACGACACCGTCAAACTGCTCGGCAGCGGCGATCCGAAAGAAGGCGCAGCAAGCCCGCGCAAACTCATGAGCTCTACCGTCGGCGACGAACTACGACTGCTCACAAACGATCGGTCCA
>DASUOZ010000316.1:0-3263 GCA_036276375.1 Pyrinomonadaceae bacterium
GAGTGCCGTTCAGAAAGCAACCGCATCCCTGCGCCGCCGCAACAACCTCATCCAGCGCCGGAATATTGACAACTCCGACACTCGGCTCGCCGTCGATCTCCAAAGCTATCAACACACCATAAAACGGAACGCCGTGCACAAAAGCAAACGTGCCGTCGATCGGATCGAGAATCCAGCGCCGGCCGGAGCGCCCTTCGCGTTCGCCTTCCTCTTCGCCTAAGACACCGTCATCCGGAAAACGTTCCGCGATCTGCCGGCGCAGATACGCTTCTGCTTCGCGATCCGCGATGGTCACGTAGCTGCCGTCCGACTTCGTGCTCGTCTCCGGCTGCCGGCGAAAGTATTTCAACGTGAGGTCGCCGGCGCCACGCGCGAGTGCGACAGAAAATTCCAGCAGTTCGTTCAGTTCACTTTTACTCGGCGGCACTCGCAACTCCCGTTTTTCGTCGTTGGGCCAACTCCGCGCGCACCTCGTCAAGACTCACATCACGCGCGACGAGCATTACCAGCAGATGGTAGAGCAGATCCGCCGTTTCGCTCACGAGCTGTTTTGGATCGTCGTTCTTGGCCGCGATGATGGTCTCTGCCGACTCCTCGCCGACCTTCTTGAGAATCTTATCGAGGCCTTTGTCGAAAAGATAAGTCGTGTAAGAACCGTCGGGCCGCTCTCGCTGCCGTGTCTTGATAACTTCGTAAAGCTCCTGGAACAAACCGTCGTGAGATTGTTCATCGCTGAGCTCAAGATCGAAACACGATCGGGCGCCGGTATGACACGCCGGTCCGGCGGGTTCAACCAGCACCACGAGCGCGTCGTGGTCGCAATCGGCCGTCACGCTGACAACGTGTTGCGTGTTACCGGACGTCTCGCCCTTATGCCAGAGCTCGTTACGCGAACGCGACCAGAACCACGTCTGACCCGTTTCGAGCGTGCGCGCGAGGCTTTCCTCATTCATGTACGCCAGCGTCAGCACCTCGCGCGTGCGGGCGTCCTGGACGATCGCCGGCACCAACCCGCGCTCGTCAAACTTAACAGTTTTTGGATCGATGCTCACCTGACCACAACCCCACGCCCACGCAAATAATTCTTCACTTCCGCGATCGAAAACTCACCGAAGTGAAACAACGACGCCGCCAGCACCGCACTCGCCCCGCCTTCGGTCAGCGCCTCGTAGAAATGCGCCAACGTTCCCGCGCCGCCGGAAGCTATAACGGGAATCCGTACTGCGCCCGAAACCGCTCGCGTTAAATCGAGATCGTAACCGTTCCGCGTGCCGTCGCGGTCCATGCTCGTCAACAAGATCTCGCCCGCGCCGAGTTGCTGTGCGCGGGTGGCCCATTCGAGTGCGTCGAGACCGAAGTTGCGGCGACCGCCGTGCGTGTACACTTCCCAACCCGCGCTTGCATTCTTTGTGTTGCGGCGGCGCGCGTCAATCGCGACGACGACACACTGGCTCCCAAACGTTTCGGCGCAGGCGCTGATCAGTTCCGGCGTTTCGAGCGCCGCCGTGTTAAGCGTGATCTTGTCGGCGCCCGCGCGCAGGATCGCGCGAATGTCTTCAACCGTTCGCAAGCCGCCGCCGACCGTAAACGGAATGAAGACTTCATCCGCCACGCGCCGCACGAGATCGGCAACGATGTCGCGTTTGTCTGACGACGCGGTGATGTCGAGAAACGTCAGTTCGTCAGCGCCTTCGGCATCGTAACGTTTTGCCTGCTCGACCGGATCGCCCGCGTCGACGAGCGACACGAAACGAATGCCTTTCACCACGCGGCCGTTGTCAACGTCGAGACAGGGAATGATGCGTTTCGCGAGCATCGCTAGTTTAGCCGCGCCCCAGGTGGGCAAAGGTTCGCAGCAGGCGCAGGCCTGCCGACTGACTCTTTTCCGGATGAAATTGCACGCCGCAAATGTTTGCCTGCGCGACGACCGAAGCATACCTGACGCCGTATTCCGTCTCGCCCGCGACTACGGACTCATCCAGCGGTTCGCAGTAGTACGAATGCACAAAATAGAAGAACGACCAGTTTGCAAGGCCATTTAACAGGGGATTCTTGCGGATTTGATTGATCCGATTCCAGCCCACGTGCGGGACGACCAGTTCATCACTGAACCGCCGCACTCTGCCCTTTAACAAACCGAGGCCGGGCGTCGCGCCAAACTCGTCCGACTCTTCAAACAGCAACTGCATGCCGACGCAAACACCCAGCAGCGGCGTTCCCTCTTCGACTCGCTCACGCACCAACCGGTCAAACCCGCGCTCACTCAACGCTCTCATACACGCGCCAAACGCACCGACACCGGGCAGTACCAACCGCTTCGCCGCGCGCAAAACCCCCTCCTCACCGCTCACCACCGCTTCGCAGCCGGTCGCGGCGAACGCCTTCTCAACGGACCGCAGGTTCCCCACCCCATAATCAATAATTGCGACGCTCCCGCCACTCATACCGTCCCCTCTCCACGCCTCGCTCAACCCTGGCTCCCACTCATACCGCTCCCCTCCAACGGCTCCTCTCCCGTCGCTCACTGTGCACGCTGCCGTTCCGTCCGCTACTCAGACCGATCCCTATTCTTGATTACGACCCCTCGCTAGCAGGACAATCCGATTCCCTCTCGACCTCACCAAACGAGCGACCCGCGCTCACAGCGATCCCTTCGTACTCGGCACACCCGTAACGCGACTGTTCAAGTCAACCGCCTGGCGCAACGCACGCGCCGACGCTTTAAACGTTCCTTCCAAAATATGGTGCGTGTTCCGCCCCCGCAAACAATCAATATGCAGATTGAACTTCGCCGTTTCCGCAAACGACCGCCAGAAATGCTCCGCCAGCTCCACCGAGAAGTTACCAATCTTCTGCCGCTTCGTCGGCACTTCATACACCAGGTAAAACCGCCCGGAAAGATCGATCACGGACCGGCACAACGCCTCATCCATCGGCACGATCGCTTCACCATAGCGATTGATGCCCGACTTGTCAGCCAGCGCCTGCGCCAACGCCTGGCCCAACGTGATCGCAATGTCCTCAACCGAGTGATGATCGTCGATTTCGAGATCCCCGTTGCACGTCACATGCAAGTCAAACAGCCCGTGCTTCGCAAACAGCTCCAGCATGTGCTCGAGAAACGGCAGACCAATCGTGATCTTCGACTTCCCACTGCCGTCGAGATTCAGCCTGACACGCACGTCCGTCTCTTTCGTTTTGCGACGAACGTCTGCCTGACGGTTGTTGTTAGCGGTGGATTTCATGCAATGCTCTCACTAACA
>DASUOZ010000317.1:0-4154 GCA_036276375.1 Pyrinomonadaceae bacterium
CCGCCTGGGCCATCGTCGCGCGCAGCTGGCGCGCGATCTGGGCGTTCTCCAGATTGATATATGGATCGTTGGGCGGGACGATTTTTACGAACGGAACACAGATCAGGATGAGAAAGATCAGCGACCGTGTGAGCAGAAAAACAAAGCCTGCCTCACGAATGCTTTGATCCTGCCGCAACCGAACTAACCATCTGTGCTGGAGCAGTTGTCGTAGTTGTGTTAGCAAGCGGTGAGTTGTTTTGCTTCCTGTTACAAGTTATCTTCCGGTCCATGCCGGGATCCGGCGATCAGCACATGAAAACGCGTCTGCGCGATAATGAGCGTATCAAGCGAGCCTCACTATACATCACCGCAGCCGCGCTGTGCGTGCTTATCCTTTGCGTCTTCTTACAAATTTGGCGCGCTGACTTGCGCGTCCCTTTCTACTATGGGGGCGACGCCTTCCTTTTCGGCATGGCGTCGAAAGGCGCCGTCGAAGATGGGTGGTACTGGCAGAATGCTGCGCTGGGCGCGCCCGCGAGCCAGCAGCTCTACGACTATCCGACGTTCGATAACACGGCCGTCTTGTTTATGCTGCTGTTCTCGACTCTTACGAACAATCTGTTCCTGATCAGTAATCTGCATTACCTCCTGTCGTTTCCCCTAATCACGATTACGTCCTTGTACGTTTTGCGGAGGTTCAATTTGTCAGCCGTGCCGGCGGTTTTCTGTAGCCTCCTGTATGCCTTTCTGCCTTATCACTTTTTGCGCAACGAGAGCTCGCTGAATATTGCCGGCTACTATGTGGTTCCCCTCGCAATTCTGGTAGCGCTCTGGATCACGAGGGAAATCCTGGCGGTGCGAACCAGGAAGTTCGTTTTCATCGTCGTCGTTTGCATTTTAGTCGGGTCCAGTGGCGTCTATTTCCCTTTTTTCTTGTGCTTCCTGTTGCTGCTCGCCGGAACCGTGGGCGCATTGAAGCTGCAAACTCTGAGACCGGCGATAATGGCCGTCCTTCTCACCGGGCTTACGGCCACCACCGTCGCCGTCAATCTGTCGCCGAGTATCATTCATAAATTCAGGCACAGCGATGCCGGAGTGGTGAATCGAAGCCCCGCGGAAGCGGAAAGGTACGGGCTCAAGATATCTCAACTGCTGTTGCCGATCACCGATCACAGACTCGGCGTGTTAGACCGTCTCAAGCAGTTTCACAACAGCAACTCGATGGTCAGTGAAGATGACGCGTCGTCGTTGGGGCTGGTGGGCAGCATCGGTTTTCTTGTTTTACTCGCGCAGTTACTACGAGGCCAAGAACTAATCGACGGCGCCGATGGTCTGCTTCACGATCTGAGCAAGCTGAATATCTTCAGCGTCCTGCTCGGGGTCGTCGGCGGGTTTGGTTTGTTGTTCGCTCTTTATGTTTCCAGTGGGATCAGGGCTTACAACCGCATCAGTATCTTTATCGCGTTCTTTTCATTGATGGCCGTCGGCATCGTTGTCGACAGGTTCTACCGAAGGGCTGCGACGCCGGCGCGAAACGTCTTCTACGCCGTCCTGACGTTGGCGTTCATCGGAGCCTTTCTCGACCAAACCACCTCGGCCTACGTTCCCACGTATGAGAAAACGAAAGCTGAATTTCTTAGTGACCAACAGTTTGTGAGGAGTATTGAAGCAGCGCTGCCCGCCGGAGCGATGATCTTTCAATTGCCTTACGTTCCGTTTCCGGAACACCCCGAAATGCACAAAATGGCCGACTACGATCACTTCCGCGGCTACATGCATTCAAAGAATCTGCGCTGGAGTTTTGGCGCGATGAAAAATCGTGACGACGATTTGGCGCAGCAGCAGGTCGCCTCACTACCGCCGGCCGAGCTCGCGCAAACACTCGCAGTCGCAGGCTTCAGCGGCATTTACGTCGATCGTTTCGGGTACGAAGACAACGGCGCAGCGCTGGAGTCGGAATTGACCGCGGTGCTGCAAACCACGCCACTAATCAGTCCGAACAGCCGCCTCGTCTTTTTCAACCTGATTGATTACGGTGAGCGTCTCCGCCAGAAATCTTCGAGTGGCGAATGGGAAGTAAAAAAGGATTTTAGTTTTCATCCTCTACTGCTCGAGTGGAAAGGCGGCTTTTCTGAACTGGAGACCCGGGCGGATAAAACCTGGCGCTGGTGTTCCAGCGAAGGCGAACTACATCTGCGAAACACAGCGAAACTGCCGCGGACCGTAAAACTCGAGATGTCCTTTGCCACCGGGTATGAACAACTCGACGAACTGACCATCAGCGGCTTGATCTCCGACCAGCTCAAAGTGAACGATAAACCGCACTTTTACTTGAAAACAGTTACGGTGCCGCCGGGCGAGTCGATCATCACGTTTCGTAGCGCCGCCCAGCGGGTGAACGCGCCGCAGGACACCCGTGTGCTCGTGTTCCGAATTGAAGACTTCAAAATGACCGAATTGCAATAGAACCTGATTGACAATGGAAAGAGCCATTACCTATACTCAAAACCGCTTTTGCGACCGCGTAAAAGCCTAGAGTGACCCCAGCCTCAGGTCCTTTTCAACGACAACGAACCCACCCTAGATTTTGTAGGAGCGACGTTCATGCGGAAATGCTTGTTTGCTTTTTTGGTTGTCATATTCGCGTTTGGTGGCGTGTTTGCGCAAAGCCCGCCTACCCTGCGAATCGTGACCGAAACTCCCAACCTCCCGTCAGAACTCTTCTACGGAGATGTCAAGGTGAAGCCGGTGCGTCTAAGACCGGGTACTAACATCCCGATCACCATCGACGACGCCGATTTTTTCGCCGCTCAGCACTACATCGACTTCCTGCGGCGCTTCCCGGATGCTCCTGGTTGGGCCCATTGGACAGGTGAAATCACTGAATGCAGCGACCCGGCGAAACGTCTCGCGGGTGAGACGGAAGCAAAGTGTGTCGATCGCAAACGCACGAATACCTCCGGCGCCTTCTTCCTGTCGCCCGAGAACCAGAACATGGGTTCGTTCGTCATTCGAGTTTACTGGGGCACATTAGGCAAGCAGGAGCGAGCCCAGTGTCCGGGTGTTCCGCAAAACCTGCCCGCCCACTGCCGGCCGCTTTACACCCAGTACATCGCCGACATGTCGGAAATCAACAAAGGCATCGTGGTGAACGACGCGCTTGTTCCAAGCGTCATCAACACAAACAAGCGCGCCTTCGTTGACAAGTTTGTCACGCGACCGGAGTTTCAGGCAGCCTACGGCAATCTGACGGCTACCCAGTTTGTCGACAAACTCGCGCAAACGACGGGCGTGCCGCTTTCCAGTGCCGACCGCAGCGCGTTGATCACTGAAGCCGCCACAAACCGCGCCAGCGTCGTCTTCAAGATGGTTGACGGAACCAACACCATCGCCGACGGTCATTTCGTTTTCCAGACGACGTACGGAGAGCAGTACTACAAGAAAGAGTTCGACACGGTGTTTGTATTCATGGAATACATCGGCTACCTGCGCCGGAATCCGGACCAGGACGGCTACAACCACTGGCTCAATAAGTTGCGCACGTTCGGCAACTTTGTTGACGCAGAGATGGTGCGCGCCTTCATCGTGTCGCCCGAGTATCGCAGCCGGTTCTAACGCAGCGCCTGCGCGTAGACTTCGCGCGTCAACGCTGCTGTTCGTTGCCAAGTAAACTCCCGGGCGTAGGCAATGCCTCGTTGAGATAGTTGTTCACGCTCCCGGGAACTCGACAGCAACTCCACCATAGTCCGTGTTAAGTCTGTGGAATCCGTGGCCGAAGCAATTCGCGCCACGGATTCTTTTATGCTCGGCACTCGACTCGCAATAACCGGCGCGCCACACGCCATCGCTTCCAACGGCGGCAGTCCAAATCCTTCATAAACCGACGGGTAAACAAACGCTCGGCACGACGAATAAAGCGCCCGCAGATCTTCATCTGCGACAAACCCGATCAAGCGCACTCGATCCTGTATTGATGATTGGCGCGCCTGCGCCAGGACGTCATCAACTTTCCACCCAACCTTCCCGGCAATCACCAGTTGCGGCCGCAGGTCGGTCGTGCGCAACACGTCGTCAAAAGCGTTGAGCAACATCGACAGGTTCTTTCGCGGTTCGATGGTCCCGACGAACAACAAGAACTCATCTTCAATCTGTAGCCGTTGCCGAACCGGAGC
>DASUOZ010000318.1:0-7517 GCA_036276375.1 Pyrinomonadaceae bacterium
CACCGCGCATTCCTTCTTTGAGCGCGTCGATCAAGTTGACGTCGGCGGTGCGAATCGCAGGCGCAAGGCCAAACAGCACGCCGGTGATCACTGAAATGAGCAACGTAAATCCGAGCACCGTCGCGTCGATCTTTACCTGCACCGTCGGTGGAATATTGCCCTCACTCAACTTAACCAACAGTTGCACGCCCCACGTTGCCAGAAATGCTCCGAGTGCACCGCCGGCGA
Organism: Pyrinomonadaceae bacterium; assembly: GCA_036276375.1. GTDB lineage: Bacteria > Acidobacteriota > Blastocatellia > Pyrinomonadales > Pyrinomonadaceae > PSRF01. Next base: position 229 of record DASUOZ010000318.1, read on the forward strand.
TCGCCAGTAACAGACTCTCCGTGATCATCTGCCTGATGATTCTCCAGCGGCTCGCACCGAGAGCGGTTCGCAACGCAATCTCTTTCTGCCTCGCGGCAGCACGCACCAACAGCAGATTTGCGACATTGGCGCAGGCGATCAGCAGCACGAACGCCACCGCGCCGAAAAGAACAAGCACAATGGTGCGACTGCCGCCGACGAGTTCTTCTCGCAGCGGCACGAGCCGCAGACTCCAGCCCTGATTGCTTTCCGGAAACTGCTGCTCGAGTTGAGCGGCGATGACGTCCATGTCGGCTTGAGCCTGGACCAGGGTAACTCCCGGTTTCAATCTGCCGACGGGCCGCAGGAAATGAGAGAAGCGTGTTTTGTCAGCCGGGTCGGCATCGAGGTTCATCGGCAACCAAAGGTCCGCAGTCTGGGGAAAACTGACGTCTTCGCCCATAACGCCGATCACCTGGCAAGCTTTGCCGTTGAGGACGATGGTTTTGTTCACGATGGACGGATCGCCGCCGAACCGTGTTTGCCAGAGAGCGTGGCTGAGTACAGTTACCTGATCCTGTCCGGAAGTTTCATTTTCGAGTGTGAATCCTCGACCTAACGCGGGAGCAACGCCGAACGTTTGAAAGTAGTTTCCGCTGATGACGGACGCCTGAAGACGTTCAGGCTCGCCACCGCCTGTCAGCGTCGCGGGCAACGACATTGCGTAGGACGTGGCAAACTGTTCGAACGTCTTGTTGTGATTCCGGTAATCGAGAAAGTCGAGCGGCGACACAGTCGCGCGACTCGCTCCATTGCGAATGTTTGCGTAGACCCAAACGAGTTCCTCTGGTTCGGCAAACGGAAGCGGCCGCAGCATGACGGCATTCACGAGACTGAAGATTGCCGTGTTCGCCCCGATGCCGAGAGCGAGCGCCACGAGGGCGATCACCGTAAACCCTGGACGCTTGAGCAATCCCCGGAGCGCAAAGCGAAGATCCTTTAGTATTGAGTCCATCACTCATACCTCAATGCGTTAAGCGGATTCACGCGCGACGCGCGACGAGCCGGCACGTAACCGGCGATCAAAGCAACGAAAGTCAGCACCACCGCCGCGCCAATCAACGCCACTGGATCCGCGGGTTGCAAACCAAACAACTGGGAGGAAACGAAGCGCGCGCCAAACAGCGCCGTCGGTATGCCAATGACCAAACCAAGCAACACGAGCAGCAACGTTTCGCGCAGAATCATCCACGCGATGTTTCCACCACGCGCGCCGAGCGCCATGCGAATACCGATCTCGCTGGTCCGCCGCGCCACGCCGTGGGCCATCACGCCGTACAGACCAATGCACGCGAGTATCAGGGCGAGTCCGCCGAAGAAACTCACGAGTTGCGCAATCAGACGATCCTGTTTCAGGTTTTCCTGAACCTGTTCTTCGAGTGTGGTTACGCCGTAGATCGGGAGCTTGTCGTCAATGTCGTTGATTACCTGTCTGGCCGGACCGGCAAACGCATTCGGATCGCCGTTCGTGCGCACGTGAATGTTGACCGAGTAAGCAGCGTCGTCCGGAATCTGGAGAATCGGCCGATAGACCGTGGGCAACGGTTTCTCGCGGGCGTCGGCGTTTTTCATGTCGGCAACGACGCCGACGATCTCGAGCGATGCGCCGCTGTCAGTGTCGTCGTCGAACGTGAACGTGCGGCCGATCGGGTTTTGGTCTTTGAAGTAGTAATTGACGAAGCTTTCGTTGACCACCGCGACACGCGGTCCGGCAGCAGTGTCGCGCACTTCGAGGTCGCGCCCGCGCAAAAGCGGCACGCCGAGCATCTCCGCGTACTTCGGACCGGTAAGAATGTCTTCAACAATGGGATCTTCACCGGGCTGCGGAGTGAATCCCGGCACGCGAATACTGCTGGCGCGCTGCGTACCGCTCATCGGCGAGTACGTGGCCATGGAAACCGCGCGCACGTTTGGCAGACTGCCGAGACGTTCCATCACTTCCTGATAAAGCGCCGGCAGCTCGGCGGGTTTGTATCCGGCGAGACGGGCGTCGATGCCGAAGAGCAGCATGTTGGAACGATCGAAGCCGACGTTTTCGCTTTGCAGGTTCAACAGACTGCGCGCGAAGAGCCCGGCGCCGGTCAGAAGCACCATTGAAAGCCCGACCTGCAAAACGACCATTGCTGACGACAGACCGAGACGCCCGAACCGGCTGTGCGTGCGACTCTTCTCTTTCATCGCCGTCGCCAGATCAGTCTTGCTCGCGCGCACCGCGGGAATCAGTCCAAACAACAGTCCGGCGAGGATCGAAACGCCGATCGTGAAAGCGAGCACACTCGCATCGGGCTGCGTGTTGAGCGGCGACTCTTTGGCCACGAGATTTACGAGCAGGACCACGCCCCACTGGGCCAACAGCACACCGCAAACACCGCCAATCGCCGCGAGCAACATGCTCTCGGTGAGCAACTGCCGGATGATGCGCCAGCGGCTCGCACCCAACGCCATGCGCAACGAGATCTCCGCTTTGCGCGCGGTCGCGCGGGCCAGTAACAAACTCCCAACGTTCGCACACGCAATCAGCAGGACCATGCCGACGACGGCCATCAACATGTGCAACGGTTTCGAGTACGCGGCGCGCAGTCCCGAGATGCCGCCTCTGCCTTCGGCGAGCGTGACGTAACTGTTTTCAATTCCGCGTTTCCGATCTTCGGTTAGCTGGCTGCCGGCTTGTTCGGTTAAAAACTGCCGCAGCGCGAGATTGACGCCGGTCTGTGCCTGCGTCAGCGACACGCCGGGTTTGAGCCGGCCCAGCACCATCAGCCAGTAAACCTGGTTGTCGTCGAGAAAGGATTGGCGCAACTCGATCTGCGGATGAAAGACCAGCGGCAACCAGAAGTCGGGCGGACGACGTACGCGTTCGCCAAAAAACTCCGGCGGCGTGATGCCGACAACCGTGAAATTTGTGCCGTTGATTACAAACGACTGGCCCACCACGGAAGGATCGCTGTTGAGTTCCTGTTCCCAGTAACGATGACTCATCACCGCCGCGGGCTGGGCGTTTGCCTGGTCGTCTTCGGGTGTGAGGACGCGGCCACGCGCGGCGCCGACTCCCAGAAGAGAAAAGTAGTTACCCGAAACCAGATGTCCGGAAGCTCGCGTCGCGCCTGCGCCCTCGGCGCCGGTGCGGCGAACACTCAGGCGGCTCACGCCATTGCGCGTTGCGGCGATGTCCTGAAACGACTGGTTGTGATCGCGAAAGTAAACGTAGGACGCGTACGAGAAGCGCATCCATTCACCAGCGCGCGGTGAGTCTTCGTACGAAGTGCCCTCGCCGGTCGTGTCGCTGAAGAGCACGAGTTGTTCAGGTTGCCGGACCGGCAGCGACTTCAGCATCACGGCATTCACGAGCGTGAAGATCGCCGTGTTGGCGCCGATGCCGAGCGCAAGCGTGAGCACCGCGATCGCGGCGAAACCCTTGCGCTTGATCAAACCCCTAAAGCCGTAACTAATGTCTTTGAGTAGTGATTCCATGATGCTTTACTCATAGCGAAGCGCCTCGAGCGGATCGACTTTCGTCGCGCGACGCGCGGGTAGATAACAAGCGAGCAGCGCCGCGGCCAGCAGGCCGGCCGAAACAGCACTGAACGTCAGCGGATCCGTTGGCTCCACGCCGTACAGCAGAGTCGAAATGAAACGAGTCAACGCCCACGAAGCAATCAGACCGATCACCAAGCCGATGAGGGCCAGCTTCATCCCGTTCACGACCACCATCTTCAGCACATCAGTTCTGCGGGCGCCGAGCGCCATGCGAATCCCGATCTCGCGCGTGCGTTGCGTCACGGCAAAAGCCATCACGCCGTAAATGCCGATGGCGGCCAACAACAACGCGATCATCGCGAAGACTCCGATCATCACCGAGTTGAATTTCTGGAGGCCCACCGAGATCTCACGCACTTCTGCCATCGTGCGCACGTCGAACACGGGCTGATTCTTGTCGAGGGCCCAAACGTTTTGCCGGAACGAACCAGCGAGTGCCGCCGGATCAACCGTCGTTCTGGCCACCACGACCATCGATCGCCAAACATCCTGTGCGTGAGGCAGGTAGTATTCGGGCGTGACCTCGACCGTCAGCTCATGCTTCACGTCTCTGATCACGCCGACCACCTCCATCCACGGCGCGCGGTCCAGTGGTGCGTTAAAGCGAATGCGTTTGCCGATTGCATCCTGCCCGGGCCAGTGCCTTCGCGCGAATGTCTCGTTGACGATTACGACCGGCAGTGCGCTGAGGGTGTCTTGCTCCGTAAACGCCCGGCCTTTGAGGATGGGGATCTGCATTGTCGCCAAGTAAGTGGGAGTACAGACGCGATACCGGCCTTCGTTTTCCTCACCGGGCCGAGGTTCAGGCTCGCCTTCAACTAAATAGGAGTCGGACGCGTTCGACCCACCGAGTGGGAGAAAGTTCACGGCCGCAACCGACTCGACGCCGGGCTCGGCTTTGAGCCGCTGGAGCAGGTCGTAATAAAACGCGACTTTTTGTGGCTCTTCCTTATACTTCGCCGACGTCAAGATAAGATGCATCGTCAACACGTTGTCTGGATTGAAACCCGGATCGGTTTTGAACAACGTGATGAAACTACGAAAGAAAAGACCCGCGCCGACGAGCAGAACCAACGACAGCGCAACTTCAAACACAACCAGCGAACTTCGCAGCCGATGTGAGCGGCCGGAAGACTGCCGGTTACCTTCCTTCAGAGCGTCGTTGAGATTCGGTTTCGAAACCTCGAGGGCCGGCGCGAGACCAAACAGCACGCCGCTGAGCAGTGAGAGCGCGATCGTAAAGACCAGCACCGTGAGGTTGATTCCCAACTGATTCCAACCGGGCGCAAACTTCGCCGCGTCACCAGGGTTCGCCGCTCGCAATGCATCAATGCCCCAAACGGCGACAAGAATCCCGAGCGCGCCACCCAGCAAAGCAACTATCGAACTCTCGGTTAGCAGTTGACGAACAATGCGCCAACGGCTCGCGCCCAAAGCAGCGCGCAACGCGATCTCACGCTGGCGGCCAGTGGCGCGCGCAAGCATCAGGTTTGCGACATTCGCACAGGCGATCAGCAAAACGAACGCGACCGCCGCCATGCCGATCCATATTCCCGTCTCGTATTTGCGCACAGTGTCGGCAACGATCGGAAACACTGTCGCGCGGACGCCGGTGTTTGTTTCCGGGTACTGTTGCTCGAGTCGCGCGGTAATGTTGTCAATGTCCGCCTGCGCGCTCTGGACCGACACTCCGGGTTTCAAACGGCCGACCACGTAATACGAGTTGAAATTGCGATTGCCCGCGATTTGCGGTGTCATCGCGAGCGGACTGTAGAGTTCGGCATTCGCAGGGTAGGCAAACTTTTCCGGCATCACGCCGATGATGGTGTACGCAGTATTGTCGAGAGTGATCGTCTTGCCGAGGATGCTTGCATCGCCGCCGAAGCGTCGTTGCCACGACTCGTGGGTGATGATGGCGACAGTCTCTTTGCCTGGCTGGCTTTCGTCTGCCGCGAAGTTCCGCCCCATCACGGGCTTGACGCCGAGGGTATCGAGAAAGTTTGTGGTGCTCATGAACGCCTGAATCCGGTCGGGATGGTCCATGCCGGTCAGGTTTGCGGTCCACCAGCGGTAAAGTGCGAGCTGTTCGAACGATTTGTTTTGCGCTTGCCAGTCGAGGTAGTTGGCCACCGCGACTTCGTTACGTCTCACACCACGAGTTGGGTACGTGTCCCAGACGGTGACGACGCGGTCGAGTTGGGGAAACGGCAAAGGCTTGAGCAGAAGCGCGTAGACGGAGCTGAAGATCGCGGTATTAGCGCCGATGCCGAGAGCGAGCGTGAGGGCAGCTATGAGAGTGAAGGCCGGCCGCTTGATGAGGTTGCGAATTGCGTAACGAACGTCGTTGAGAAAGCCGTCCATAGTTCCTCCTAACGAGTGGTGCACCACGCAGGCACACGAGTGACGTCAACGTACACGGATCACACTGACCCTGATGTTCGTTCGTTAACTAACTATGAGAGCAACTACAGGGTTAAAAGTTATTCGCCGGGGTCAGGCATAGCTGGCCTGACTCTCACCATTGACGATCCAGCCGTCTTCGAGCTGAATGATCCGGTTGCCGTAAGCGGCGTTGATTTCCGAGTGCGTCACCTGAACGATCGTCGTCCCTTCGTCATTCAGGCGTTTGAACATATCCATGATCTCTTTACCCTGCGCCGAGTGCAGGTTTCCGGTCGGCTCGTCAGCCAGGATGATGCGCGGACTCGCAACCACTGCGCGCGCGATGCCGACGAGCTGTTGTTGACCACCGGACAACTGCGTGGGAAACAGATCTTTCTTGCCCACCATTTGAAACCGATCGAGCGTGTCGCAAACGATCGACTGTCGATCTTTCTTACTCACGTCGCGATACGAGAGCGGCAATTCGAGATTTTCGAAAACAGTTTGATCGTCCAGCAGGTGATAACTCTGAAAGACGAACCCGATATTTCGATTACGCAGCACCGCGCGCTTCTTCGCGTCGAGCTGATGAACCGGCGTGTCGTCGAAGTAGTACTCGCCGGTCCACGAATGATCGTGCATTCCCAGGATGTGGAGCAGAGTCGACTTCCCTGCTCCCGACGGACCCATGATCGAAACAAACTCACCCGGCTTGATGTCGAGACTGATCCGCCGGAGGACGTAAGTCTTCGTGGGACCGTGGGGGAACGCTTTTTCGACTCCCCTCAGACTGATCATGAAATCGCTCCGAATCCGCTCTCTTTCAACTCGCGCTCCATCAGCTCGCGTCGCTCCGTGCCTTGTTCTTCTTCGACGATCTGACCGTCGAACAAGTGGACGATGCGATCGGCGTGCTGGGCGTAACGCGGGTCGTGCGTGACCATGCAGATCGTGGCGCCGCCGCGATGCAGTTCGCGCAACAGTTCCATCACGGCTTCGCCGTTGGTCGAGTCGAGGTTTCCGGTAGGCTCGTCTGCGAGCAGGATGCTCGGCTTTCCGGCCACCGCGCGCGCGACGGCGACGCGTTGCTGTTGACCGCCGGAGAGCTGGCTCGGCAGGTGTTTCGCGCGATGCGCCATGCCGACTCGCTCGAGGGCTTCAGTCGTGCGCTTCTTCCGTTCGGCCGAACTCATGCCGCGATAGGTGAGCGGCAGCTCGACGTTTTCGTAAACGGTGAGATCGCCGATCAGGTTAAAGCTCTGAAAAATGAAACCAACCTCGCGATTGCGGATGCGCGCGCGCTCGGAGAGGGAAAGGTTTTCGACCGGGTG
>DASUOZ010000319.1:0-9555 GCA_036276375.1 Pyrinomonadaceae bacterium
TTCGAGGAACAGGTTGTGGACATAAAACGTCATCACGAAAATCTGGACGCAGAAGGTTACAGGCCAAGCGGCGAGAGAACAACCAGCGATATTGCGACTTCAAAGTGCGATACCGTGGCCGGTCAGTCGCGGTGAAAGCAATTGATCGCTTAAAGATCCAAGGGGATATTATGACGCCAGAAACCTGCCTTCATATCAAGGCCATCGAAGAAGTGAAACGACCTGCACAACGCGTCTGTGAAGAGTACGTGAAGATTGGTTCAACGTGGGTGCATTCGCGTACGTGCCAGGAGTGTGGCGGGACAGGGTGTTGCGATAGTTCGCCGAATCGACATGCGACGAAACACGCGCAGGCGACAGGCCATCCGGTGATTGCGTCAGCAGAGCCCGGCGAACGTTGGCTCTACGCTATCGCAACGAGGCGTTTGCGGAGTACTAGGCAACACGGATTGGACCGAGCAACCCCGGCGTTTATCTCTTCTGGACCTGCCGTAGCACCGGCGCACCCGCCGATCCATTCTTTCCCGACGAGACGCGCTGCCTCGATGCAAACATGTTTGCCGCCGACACAGACGAGATTCTGCAAGTGCCGCTGCTCGGCAACCGCGTCGATCGTTTTTTTGTTTGGAACGGCTCGACGCTCACCTTCGATCACAACCGCGGGTCTTTCCCAATGACGAGGCCCTACAAAGGCTGACGATGCGCACCTCGGCGGCGTCATTTTTTGCCTTTGAATCCGGACCACCCGCGGACCACTCATTCTTCTGCGTCACCGCCGCGATGAACAGCGTTCAAGAGTTGATTCCGGTTTTTAATAGCTACATTCCCATCACAGACTGACTGCCCGACGGCACGTTGGCGTACGGGTCGGTGATATGGTTTTTGATAATATCCATCAAACGGTATTCACCAGGACCTGTGATTAAAGGATTTTCATGCGGTGGGTGGAATTAACATCTTCAGCAAAACTTCGTTCTGAAGTTCCGGAGGTGAGTCATGTCGCTCGCTGAGCTTTTCAATGAGGTTCTCGCAAAACCAGGGATGTATGTGGGACGCAGATCGATTGCCAGAATCAAGAGTTTCATAGACGGCTATGGGTACGCGTTGGTGAACAGCGGAAAATACGATCAGTCAGACCCTTACTACGGGTTTCAACCCTTTGTTCAGGAGCGATTGAGGATCACCACCAGCCATGGTTGGGACGATATAGTTTCGTTTATGTCTGCTGACGAAGTGGGCGCTTTTGAGTTGACCAGGGAGCTCTGGAATGAATACAGGGGACAGGCATCGCCCGAATCCTGACTTCCGCTGCTCATCGCAACTGGAGTATTGGCGGATCGTTACTTATGCTGGTGTGCGAGATCTCACCTTACGATCCAAGGGGGGAATGTTATGCCGTCAGAAACCTGCCTTCATATCAACGCCATCAACGAAGTAAAACTTGCCAACGAACGCGTCTGCGAAGAGTGCGTGAAGATCGGTTCAACGTGGGTGCACTTGCGTACGTGCCAGGAATGTGGGGGAACGCGCTGTTGCGATAGTTCGCCGAACAGTCACGCCACTAAACATGCACACGCGACCGGCCACCCCGTTATTGCCTCAGCCGAGCCGGGTGAACGCTGGCTCTACTGCTATCCCAACGACGTGTTTGTCGAGTACTAGCCGGCATACGTGAGATCTTCGCGACACACCCCACACAAAGAACGAACAGAGTTTCGCGATCATCTCGCGCCAGCGTATCCGGCAGTATCCCGACGTTAGTCAGAATCCCGCTTTACGACAACAGAGTTCCCCAAGCCCCCTCATCTGTTCGAGCAGACGTCTGTCTGTGTCTTTTCTGTGGGAGGAAGAGCATGAGAAAGGGTGTGTTCAGTTGTGTTGCGTTGTTATTGGTTGGATTGTCACTGACTCTCGGCGAACGTGCCGCAAGCAATCAGGTATCGGCCCAGGCTGGTCCGGAAATGCTGGTCTCAAACCTCGCCGTGCGAACAACGATTTCCGATTTGGTGACGCCGATCAGCATGGCGTTTCTCGCCAACAACGACTTCTTCGTGCTCGAGAAGAACACCGGTCAGGTGAAGCGCGTCGTCAACGGCGCGGTCCAAAGCACGGTGCTCGATCTCGGCGTTAACTTCGCTTCCGAACGCGGACTGCTCGGCATCGCGTTGCACCCGAGTTTTCCGAGCAACCCCGGCGTTTATCTCTTCTGGACCTGCCGCAGCACCGGCGCACCCGCCGATCCATTCTTTCCCGACGAGACGCGCTGCCTCGATGCAAACATGTTTGCCGCCGATACAGACGAGATTCTCCAAGTGCCGCTGCTCGGCAACCGCGTCGATCGTTTTGTTTGGAACGGCTCGACGCTCACTTTCGATCACAACCTGATCATGCTGCGGGCGTTTCAAAACGACGGCGCTCCTGTCCCGCCGAACCAGGGCGACGAGGAGCAACCGCCGCGCGGTAATCACGACGGCGGCGTTCTGCGCTTTGGACCAGACGGCAAACTCTACATCCTCTTCGGCGACAACGGCCGGCGGGGACAACTACAGAACCTTCCCTGTGGTCCAACCGCTAATTGTCCGGGACCGGCGCAACCCGACGATCAATTCGGCGGCCCCGAGCCTGACGATGCGCACCTCAGCGGCGTCATTCTGCGTTTGAATCCGGACGGCACAACCCCGACGGACAACCCGTTCTTCAGCGTTGGCGCCGCGATGAACGGCGAAGCCGGCGCGAACATTCAGAAGATCTATGCTTACGGCTTGCGCAACAGTTTCGGTATGGACTTCGATCCGATCTCCGGCGCGCTATGGGAAGAAGAGAACGGCGACGATAGTTTTTCAGAACTCAATCGCGCCGATCCCGGTTTCAACTCCGGCTGGGTGCAAATTATGGGACCGCCGGAGCGCATCACACAGTACAAAGCAATCGAAACCGATCCCGGCATCGATCCGTGTCTCAACACGCCCTACTTCGGTTTGCAGCAGTTACGCTGGTCGCCAACGTTGATTGCCGACTCACCGGAAGAAGCTCTGTCGCGCCTGTTCATGTTGCCGGGCGCGCATTACAGTGAGCCGGAATTCAGTTGGAAGTTTGAACTGGCGCCGGGCGCGATCGGTTTTATGCGCGGCCGCGGACTCGGGCCACAATACGAAGGCGACTTGTTCGTAGGCGGCGCGAGATCGTTCTTGCAGGGTGGACACTTGTTTCACTTCAACCTGACCGGCAACAGGCGCAAGATCGGCGTTGACGATCCACGGCTCGAGGATCGTGTAGCTGACAACCTGTGCAAGTTTGACTTAACGGAAAGTGAGACTCTGCTGATCGGGCGAAACTTTGGTACGGTCACGGATCTCCGAACCGGTCCGAACGGCAACATGTTTGTCGTCTCGATCGATACCGGTTCGGTGTTTGAGATCTTCAGGCAATAGTGAAATTACTGAAACTGCGTCTTAGTCAGTAACAGGCTCGTATCTTTGCGCTTCAAAGCGACGACGAGACGCGCCCATTCCTGGCGTCCCTGGGCAAGCCGGTGAAAATCGCCGGCTTTGTCCGTTTCCAGTCCCGTCAACATCTCGCTTGCTTTGCCGGCGCTGATGGCTTTCTCGGCCGCGACCGACAACGCTTTGAACGCTTCGTTACGCGAACTGGATTGCGCCCCTTTTACGACGAGCTTCGCGCGCTCGTAAGGAAAACGATAATCGCGCGGATACTTCCGCTCGATCTTCGTAAATGCCGCAACGATCTGGGGACGCTCCGAATTCGTCGCCGTAATGCGCCGTTCGCGCATGCGTGCCAGCAGCTCGTCTTCCGGGCTGACGGATGGCGCAGCTTCCGGAGTGACTTCGTTTGCGGGCTGCGCCGGAGCGGTGACGGTTTCGATGGTCGCCGGCGCGGGCTTGGTTTCGGAGATCGTTTGCGGCGCGCTCGCCGTTGTCGTCACCGTCGTTGAAGCAACCTGCGAATCCGCTGAACGCGTTAAGCCAAACGTTCCGAGGGCCACGAGCAGGAATGCGACACCGCCGATTGCAATCAGCTTCAGCACCGAGCCGCGGCTGCCAGACGGATGTTCCGGCTGCTTCGTCGTGGTCCAGGGAAACACCGACGCCGCCGGCGGCCTCATTTCGTGTTGTACGGTGAGCTCGTCGTCGTCGATGGCCATTGCCGACGACAGCAGTGTTCCGCGCGAAGGATTATTGCCGCGCGACTGCTTGCTTTCCCGTGTGAGTGCGTTACCGCATTTCCAGCAGAATGCGTAGCGGCTTTCAACGAGTGCGCCGCACTCGCTACATGGGGTTTCCGTGTTCTGTGGCTTCGTCGTGCTCGCCACCGGCGGAATTGGTTCAGGCGGTTTCGGCACGAGCACTTCCTCACGTATCACCGGCGCGAGCGGTGTTAGTGGCACAGGCAAAGCTTTCGGTTTCGGCTGGTCCAACACGACTTCGAGCACGCCCATGTTCTCGAGCTTCCAACCGTTCGGTGTCGGAGCGACAGTCGCCGGTTGAATGATCTGCACTTCGCCTGCGTCCGGCTTGGGACAGTGATAGTAGTCCTGGTAGTACTCGTAGAAATCGCGACGGCTCGCAAACCGCGGCGCACGCGGCATCACGATCGCCGGATCGCCGCTGGTCACGACCACAAACTCGCCGTCTTCAACCGGCACGAACGATTCCGTCTCGTAATCAAAAGTGACGTTGACTTTGTTTGCCGCGCGCGTGCGTTTCAAGTAGAGCGTGACAGTCGACGGGAACGAAGGCAAAACGTCGAGTCGCTCTTCGCAAATGGGACACGTGTTGAGTGCGGTAAAGAAAGCAGCGCTGAGCACGTCGCAGAAGTGTTCGTGCAGATCGGCTGACGCGGGATGCAAACAGCCGGGACACGAGGGTTGCGGCACGCCGTCGGCGGTGACCGTGAAGTTCTTGGTTTGCAGCGGTGTGTTCGACTCGAAGCTAATTACGTGGCAACGATCACATAAATAGAAGAGCGAGCTTCGTCGCGTGCAAACCGGACAGCGTTCCAGACCATACCGATCGAAATCGACCGGACAGAAATGTTCGCAGTTGCAGCAGTACTGCCAGCCGATCTCGGCGGGAACGCGGCCTTCGCCTTCGAAGTCGAGCTCACCCAGCAGGTGACCTCGATTTTCACACTTGATGGGGCTCTGGCGCGGGGCGAAAAATCCGCGTTTGTGTTCGGGACAGAATACTCTCATTTTCGTTGCTCCCTTTAAAGATGCGTGACCGTTTAGGTTGTACTTAGCTCGCAACATGGTGTTGGGAAAATGGGGGAAAGAAAAACTATGGAGAGATGTCCGCATAATTTAATGCCACACGCAGCAGAATACAAGCCCTAAGTTTTGTTCCGCCGCCAATTACCGGACTTTTCGGCGACGGCTGGCGCGACGTATGGTAAGCTGTCGCGGTTTGCTCAGGAGTAAACCCGCTGATGAGTGACAAGAAAAGCTGGGGCTCGACAGTTGCCGGCTGGTTTATCGAACGCGACGAGCCGCCCGGAACGCCCATTGAAATCGAAACCCCGGAAAACGAAGCCGGCGTGACCAGCGACCAGTTGACTTCGCTCCCGGATAACTACACCACGCCATCGCCGACGCAATCCGTTTTTCAAACCGCGCCGCCGCCTCCGGCCGGTGGTCAGGTCGAGTTTGCCGCAGTGTTTTCGGCCGCGGGTGTTGACGACGAAGAGCAGCAACGCGTTGCGCGTACTACAGAATTGTTACGCAGCCTGCCCGCCGGCACCGACGCGGCAGTGAAAAAGCAGATTGTCGAAGCCTCACTCAAAGCCTTCGGCGTGCCGATCGAAAAGATCATCGAGGCCACCGCCGAAGAGATCCAGGCGCTCGACGGTTACATCCGCAACTGCGCCGCCGACAACGAAAAACTCATCCAGGAATCCGACGCGCGTATCAAGCATTACGAACAAGAGATCGCAAACATTCGTACCGTGATGCAGCAGAGTGTCGAGGAACAACAGCACCTGATTAGGCTGTGCAACGACAAGAAGCTCGAGGTGCAACAGGTGCTGGAGTTCTTCGGGCGCGATAAAGTTGCGAGTGTCGTCAAAGCTTCGCCCAAGCTCCACGATCCTTCCGGCCCGGCGGCTAATCCGGCCAGTTAAGAGAAAGGAAAGAAATCTATGTGGAAACGGTTGGCTAACCTCTGGAAAGGTTTCCTATCGCTCTGGATTTCGGACATCGAAAAAGAGCATCCCGAGATTGCTTACGAGAACGCTATCAACTCGATGGTGGCGAAGTATTCCAAACTCAAAACTGCGACCGCCGGGATCATTCGCCGCCGCGAAGAGCTTGACGAACGCTTCAAACGAGCGAGTACGGAGTTGGCCCAAACCGAAGCCGAGCTCGACACGGCTGTCACCACAAACCAGGACGACCTGGCTGTAATTCTGATCCAGAAGAAGAACCAACTGGCTGCCGAGGTGGCGGAGTTGAAGGCAGAGATGGAGAGCGCGCGCAATGATGCCGACTCGGCGAAGGGATCGTTGTTGGGCGTGCAGTCGGAGATTCGGAAGTTGCAGAGCGAGCGCGATTCGATGTTGGCGAAGATGCAGTCGGCGCAGGCGCGCATCAAGGTGCACGAGCAGTTGGACGGATTGTCTGTTGACGCGGAAGTGAAGGCATTGGACAACGTGCGACAGCATATTAAGACGACGATTGCGGAAGCGAATCTTGGTAAGGAGTTGTCCGAGTCGTCGCTGGATTCGCGTCTGGCGGCGTTGCGAAGTCAAACCGGTGAGGTTCAGGCCAAGCAACAACTGGCGGAGTTGAAAGACAGTAAGGCCGCCCAGCAAGCCACGCAAAACAAGACTATGTAACTCACAACGCATGGCTTTCTTTTTGCGCGACGGAGATGCCGGCGTTTGGCCAAGGCGAGCGCCTTCGGCGTATTGAAGAAAAAAGTACAAGCCAAATAAAAGACTCGAACCTTTACAAGAACGACTCAAGCCCAAACTGACGAGGTGACCAATGAGACTGACTCCCCTGGCAAAGGCTTTTATCGCCATCGTGGTCCTGGCCGTGATCGGCTTTGCCACCTGGCATTACAAAGGTGCCGCAATCAAAGAGTGGGCCGGCGGCGAACGCGCGTCCGGCGAGGACTCAAAGGGCGACTTCGACAAACTAAATAACGCCCCCGATGACCCCGCTCGCAACGCCGGTTCAACAGGCGTCAGCAGCGTCGCGCTCGGCTCCGGACGCCTCAACCGCCCGCTCGTCGTCGGTATCAACACCTGGGCCGGCCACGCGCCCGGCATCGTCTTCAACAACGGCATGGAACCAAACGGCGGCTCGAACTACAAAAACAAATACGGCCTCGACGTGAAGTTCGTGTTGCTCGAAGACCCGGCGGCGAAACTCGCCGCGTTTCGCAGCGGGCAGGTCGACATCATGTGGAACACGGTCGACAATTGGGCCCGCGAAGCGTCGATTCTCGCCGAGCAAAATCAGTCGGCGAAGTCGATCATCATGCAGGACTGGTCGCGCGGCGGCGACGGTATCGTCGCACTCTCCTCAATCAGATCGATTGAAGATCTAAAGGGTCACAAGATCGCCTGCACGCAGTTCACGCCGTCACACTTTTTACTGCTGTATCTCTTATCGCAATCAGGTCTGAGCCCGGAAGATCGCGCCGGCGTTGAGAAGAACATCGTCTTCTTTACTGACGCGCCCGCCGCGGCCGCAGCGTTCAAAGCGAAACAAGTTGACGCAGCCGTGACGTGGGAACCCGATCTCTCGGCAGCAGTCGAATACCGCGGCGCGGAAGCCCACATTCTCGTTTCCACGCAAGCCGCCACGAACATCATCGCCGACACGCTTTGCGCGCGTCAGGACGTGATCAATCAGGCGCCGGAAACAGTCCGCGATTTCGTCCGCGGCTGGCTCGACGGCATCGAGATGATCAAGAGCAACCCGAACCCGTCCTATGAGGTTGTTGCGCGCGCGTTGAAACTCGACAACGAAACAGTTTCCGGCATGTTGTCAGGTTTGAAACTCACGCCTTACGCCGACAACGCGCAGTTCTATGGACTAACGGGAGCACGCGCCCACTATGAAACGCTGTTTGATACCGCCTTCGTGATCTGGCGCAAGAAAGGTCTCGTCAACGTACCCGTCGATGCGAAGAGCTGGGCCGACACTCGCTTCCTGCAAGCCGTTGCTTCTTATTATCCGGGTCAGAAGGTTGAGGAAGCACCCGTGGTCGCCAAGGCGCCATCGGAAAAGGACATCCCGATTCTGCATCAACAGATCCAGATTCAGTTCACGCCCGGCTCTGACGAGATCATGGCCGGTTCGTATCTCCTGTTGGACAAACTCGGCGAGACGATGACGTCCTTCGGCAGCACCGTGCTGCGCATCGAAGGCAACACCGACAGCACCGGCTCCGCAGCCGGAAACTTGACGCTCTCCGAGCGCCGCGCGCAGTCAGTGAAAAACTACATCGTCAAAAACTTTCCCAACATTCCGCCGACGCGCTTCCAGACGATCGGACGCGGTTCGAGCAATCCGATCGCGGAAAATACGACCGAAGCGGGAAGACAGCAGAACCGGCGAACCGACATCAAGGTAATTCTGGGAACTTAACAGGAGAAAGCCGTCCACAGATTACACAGCGTCTGCGTAATCTGTGGATGGTATTTTATATGGCTTCTCGCACCTCCTCCTTCGCTATTCGTGCGCCGCTGCCCAAGCGAACGGCGTTTTTGCTCGGCTTCGTCGCCCCCGCGCTCGTTCTGGGCGCGTGGTGTGCCTTGACCTATAGCGGTCTGGTCCAGCCCGACTTCCTGCCGACGCCGACCGAAGTCATCCGCGGCACGCTGCAACTCTTCATTCAATACGACCTGGCCACCGCGATCATGGTATCCACGCGGCGCATCGGGATCGCATTTCTGCTCGCTTCCGCGATCGCTTTGCCGCTCGGCGTGTTGATGGGCGCGTTTGATCCCATCAACCGTTTCTTCGAGCCGATCATGGCGCCGCTGCGCTACATGCCGATCTCGGCGTTTATTCCGTTGTTGATTTTGTGGTTCGGAATTTACGAGAAGCAGAAGATCGCGTTTCTGTTTCTGGGCGTGTTTGTGTATCTGCTGCCGGTCGTGGTTTCGTCAATTCGACTCGTACCGGAAGAGTTGGTCCAAACTGCGCTGACGCTCGGCGCGTCGAAGTTTCAGGTAATCCGCACCGTGCTGGTCCCCGCCGCCCTGCCGGAGATCTTCGATAGCTTCCGCGTGATGAATGCGATCGCCTGGACCTACGTGATTCTGGCCGAAGCGGTCAATCCCGAATACGGGCTCGGTTACATGGTCGAGCTCGCACGCACGCACCAAAAAGCGTCGTGGTCCTTTGCCGGATTGTTGGTGATCGGCGGTATCGGTTTGTTGACTGACTTTCTCATTCGTCTTGTTTCCAGCGTGTTGTTCCGCTGGCGCGAAGCCCATTAACCGCGAAGCCCATTAACTATGACCCACAATGAAGCTCCAACGCTGCCGCAATCGGGTGAACCGGGAACGATCGCCGTCGACGTC
>DASUOZ010000320.1:0-3291 GCA_036276375.1 Pyrinomonadaceae bacterium
ACCAGCAACGGAAACAGCGGCAACAGCGCGAGCAGGTAGATCAGGATCGCGCGCCGGCCGAGGAAGTTGTTTTGCAGGTCGTAACGGAGGATCGCGCCCATTTGCCGGAGCCAGAGCGCCCACGGCAACGACTGATCAGTCTTGTTTGCAACAGCGTCAATTGCAGAACTCATCAACTCACTCCTAAGCGCTTCCTCCGCTCGTGCCGATCAGATACTGGTAAACAGCGCTCATATCGTCGTCGACCGGCGCGATCGATTCGACATTGACCTCACCTTCAGCCACCGCGCGATTCAACAGCAAATAAAAACCGTCCGCGTCACGCGTTTTTACAAACAAGCCGCGTCGATCGTCGTGCAACTTTGCTTCAACGACGTGGTTCTGCGCGAAGACGTAAGCCGCGAGTCGGGCCGGCTGGTCGCAACGAATCAGGATCTGCATCGGATGCTCTTCCATCTCGTCGCGCACGCCGTGGATGTTTCCCTCGGCAACGATGTAACCGTTGTTTACCAGCACTACCCGGTCGGACATCATGTCGACCTCGTGCAGAATGTGCGACGAAATGATCAGGTGCAGCCCTTCCGCCGCGAGCTTTCTGAAAAGCGCGATCGTTTCCGCACGCACCATAGGATCGAGACCGTTGAGGGGCTCGTCCAAAATCAGAATCACCGGCTCGTGAGCGATCGCCTGCGCGAGACGAATCCGCTGCCGCATGCCTTTGCTGTAACCGGCAACCTTGCGGTCCGCGGCTTCGACGAGGTTAACGCGTTCGAGCGCCTGCTGGCTGAGCTCGTTGGCGCGTTTTTGATCGAGCCCATGGACCAGTAGAAACGAGTTGATAAACTCGCGGCCCGTCAGTCCCCGCGGAAACGAGTCAAACTGCGTGCAGTAACCGACTTTGCGAAACAGTCGTTCGGGTTGATCGGTCGGGATACCCAGCAACGTGATCTTGCCGCGCGTAGGCCGCAACAAGCCCGTCATCAAATTCATCAACGTCGACTTCCCTGCTCCGTTGGGTCCGACCAGACTCGTAATGCCCGGCGCGATCTGCAAGTTAACGCGGTTCACTCCAAGTATCTCGCCGTAGAACTTGGAGACGTTGTCGAAGATGATGAGTTGATCGCTGGCGATGGTCATCGTTATCGCACCACCTCGTAGGCTTTAACTTTCCACGACAGCAACGCAAGACATACCGCGCAGATCACAAACAACACGACCCACGAAGCCCACAACGGAGGTTCAAACATCTGTAGTTCAGTGATCGTGCCGTCGAAATCTCTCATCCGTATGACATCCGTAGCGCGCTCAAACGTGCCGAACAGACCGGCCGTCACGTTCTTTATGAGCGCGCCGAGACTGATGATGTTTCCCCAGCGCGTGCGAAACACTTCGTTAACGAAGGCGCCGAACACGGTCGGAATAAAGAAGATGCCCAGCAAAATGCCGCTGGCCACGACGCGCCACTTCACCAGCGCGGAAATCGTTTGCGTCAGCAACGCCAGCAACAACGCCCAGATCAATCCGCCGAGCACGATTGCGTTGACCATCCACACGTTCGCGCGAAACCAGGCGAAACCTTCGAGGTAACTTTGAAACAGGAACAGGAGCAACTGCGGCACCCAGGTCATCAACGACACGAGGATCAGGATCACCGACATTTTGCCCATCACATACTCGGTGCGTGAGAACGGCCGGCAAAGATAAAGCGGCAACGCGTTGTTGCGCAGATCGCGAGCGACCAGCGGCGGTCCAACCAGCAGGGCAACAAAGAAAGCAAAACCACCCTGTAAACTGATGAACGTCTGAAAGAAGAAAGCGTCGATCGGCACCAGCTCGCGCACGTTGACCTGCATGGCCGCGATGGCGCCGACGTTGTGGTGCAGGTAAATAAGAATCGCTTCCACCAAAAGCGGCAGGAAGCAGATCACGAAGAACGCCGTGAAGAGCTTGGAACTAAAAACGCTGCGGTACGCGTGACGCGCGATGATCAGGAAGCGGCTCCACTCGGGCGTCAGCGGTCCCGCGTAACGCTTGTAAGTCTGCTCATAGACCGCCATAACCGATCTCCATTGCTTTGAGAAAGATATCTTCGAGCGAATCGCGCTTGTAACTCAATCGTCGCAGTTGCACCTGTGTCTCTGTCGCAATCCGATACAGATCACGAACTTCCACTCCGTCCTGCAACACGACCTTGAGTCGACTGTCAGCGGAGATCGCATACTCGCAACCGAGTTTGGCCAACGCCTCGACAAACGCCTTCTGATCGCCGCGTATCTCCAGCATCAGGAACTTGCGGTTTGATTTGCGTTCCTCTTCAAGGTTGCAGTAAACGGCGATCTGGCCGTCGCGCAGGATCAGGATCTCGTCGCAGCACTCTTCAACGTCGAGCAGTAAGTGTGACGAAAGAACGATGTTCGCCTGGCCGCTGTCGCGTATCTCGCGAATGAGTTTGATCATGCGCAAGCGCGCCGGCGGATCGAGACCGTTTGTCGGCTCGTCGAGGAAGATCAACTTCGGACCATGAACGATCGCCTGTGCGAGTTTGGCAAGCTGCTTCATGCCGAGTGAATAGGTTTCGAGTTTGCGGTAACGGGCTTCACCGAGGCCCACATAGAAGAGTGCTTCGTGCGCGCGTTCAAGTGCGGCTTCGGGAGGCAGGCCGGACAACTCGCCCATCAACCTCACGAAGTGCACGGCCGTCATCTTGGCGATGAAGGCGTCGCGCTCGGGCATGTAACCGATCAGCGTTTTGATCTTCCTCGCCTGATCGACGATGTCGTAACCGAAGATCTCCGCTGTGCCTGCGGTTGGTTGATGAAACCCGAGCAGCGTGTGAATCAGCGTCGTCTTGCCGGCGCCGTTTGGGCCAAGCAAACCGATCGCTTTGCCGCGTAAATCGCCGCGCAGGTTCTTGAGTATTTGACGGCGACCGAAAGCGACGCTGAGGCCGTGAAGATCGATGACCGCCGGGTCGTTGATTGATTGTGGTCGAGTTACTTCTTTCTCAACCGTAGCGGGGAGTGCCATAGTGTTCTTATAGCGCTGCGTCCTGATATTTCCAAACGAAACCGAGTCCGAAGACTGTGCCCATCAGCAGAAATGCACCGATGCATGCTAACGCTTCTGCCGGTGCTAAAGTTCTACCAATTGCCAGAATCTCGATCAGGAACACAGGAAGGTTGAGGACGACGGCTGAGGCGATGGGAAATAGCAGCGCTGGTCTGCATCCACCCATGCGGCGGCGCAGCCACGAAAGCGCCGGCGCATAGGCGAGGGAGAACAGCAGCGCTG
>DASUOZ010000321.1:0-5052 GCA_036276375.1 Pyrinomonadaceae bacterium
GTTTCGGTATTGCTGCGTGAGCTTGATCTGCTCTTCCAGTTCGCGCGTGATCCATTCTGCTTCAGCGCGCATCAGCTCTTCGACTTTAGCGGGCGTGAGTGATGTATCGGGCGTTTCGGGATTGGCAGCGGGTTTCGGCGAAATGGAACCGGCCGGCGACTGAGGTTGATCAGGAGTCACCGGAGGCATGGGCGCGTCAATGGTTTCCATCGAGGAACTCTCCAAATGCGAAGTGAAGAATCGAGGAATTGCAAGTTTACCCTGGTCAGAAACGGCGGGAACTATAGCAGTATCGTTTTCGACGAGAAAGGAAAATGAGGTTCTGTTCAGAAGTTCAAATCATGGCACGCGCAGCAGCCGGCTCCCACGACCGGCTGCTCACACGGGTTAAGGTGAATCTAGTTTGCGGACAGTGGTTGCATCTTCACGCCAAACACCTGCGGGTTCTCACCGATGATCGCCGCCGCGAAGAAGCGGGGAACGTAGAAAACACTTTCCTGCCTGAACGTCTCGTCAAGCTTGCTGCGATCCGCAGTCATCGCGCAGATGCTGCAACGCTTGTTCTGCTCAGTCAGCAGGACTTGCAGTTCGCGTGCAGTCTTCTGAGCACCGCGGTTGTACGCGAGCAACGCGAGTGCTTCCTTCATCGGATCGTTGCTGAAGGCGTGCAAGCTGTCGGCGATATAGCGAGCGGCGGCGTCAGCGGATTTTCCCACGTCCATCAGATCGTCAGTCGAAAGGCCGTAGCGCTCCCCAGTCGACGGGAGAAACTGAAACATGCCCAGCGCTCCATTCGGTCCGGAGGGTCCGAGGTTGTTGTATTCGGATTCGATGAACGGAAGATACAGGCCGAAAAACGGCGAGACGTTACGCGCCCGGAACGCCGCAATGATCACCGGTGCATTAGCCTGACCCCGCTCCAGCACCAAACGCAGGTCGCTGCGACCGCTTTTGCCGATGCGCTCGGCGTATCGCGTTACGGCTTTCTGAATGTCTACTTCAAAGTCGGTCGTAAACTCATACTCACTTCCCGACATCTCGCGCGCGATGCGGCGCGCTTGTTCGCCGACAAAGACCAGCCGCTCAGCGCGCGACATGTCTACGTACTGTTTCCCCGGTGAAACGGTCTGGCCGTTGGCCTGCAGCGAGGTGATGGTTAAAAAGAGCATGACGCCCAATAACATGGCGATTCGTTGAGTTTTCACGGTTAGTATGTCCTCCTCACTTAATTAAGCGAGTTCTGAAACCAAAACTGTTCATCCCGAGATTTTGCGCGGCCACGGCAAGCGAGAAAACCCGACGAAAGTGTTCATGCCAGAACAAATTATTTCCGCTTTCAACGATGCTAGAATTCGACGCGGATGAAGACGGCGACCGCAGACAACCTGACCGCTTTGCTTGTCGAGTGGCGCGAAGGCGACCAGGCTGCGCTTGATCGCCTCATGCCGCTGGTCTATGACCAACTGCGACGCATCGCGCATCGCTACGTTCAGCGCGAACGCGAAGGACACACGCTGCAGACGAGCGCGCTCGTCAACGAGGCGTATCTTCGTTTAGCCGATCAGCAAGTGGTTTGGCAAAACCGGGCGCACTTCTTCGCCGTGACCGCACGCGTCATGCGCCACATTCTGATCGATCACGCGCGTCGCCGCCGTTACGCCAAACACGGCGGTGAAGCACGACAGGTTCCTCTCGAAGAAGCGTCAACGATGTCGCTGGAACGTGCGGCCGAGCTCATCGCACTCGAGGAGGCGCTGGCTGAGCTCGCCAAACTCGATCAGCGCAAGAGCCAGGTGGTCGAGCTGCGTTACTTCGGCGGTCTCAGTCTCGAAGAAACGGCGGAGGTCTTGCACATTTCACTGATGACTGTGCGTCGCGATTGGCGCGCCGCCAAAGCATGGCTCTACCGAAGCTTGAGGGATTCAGAATGAACTCGCTGCGCTGGCAAGAGATCGAAACGGTGTTGCAGGACGCGCTCGATCGTCCGCCGCTCGAGCGTGCTTCGTTTATCGAAGACGTCTGCGCCGGTGACGACGAGTTGAAAACAGAGGCCACCACGCTTATCGCCGCTTACGAGGAAGCCGGCGACTTCATCGAGCAGCCGGCACTCGCGCGCGATGCGCACGTGTTGTTGGGTGAGGTGGTTGACGGCGCCGGTCGTGAGATTGGTCCATACCGAATCGTCGAGCGTCTCGGCGCCGGCGGCATGGGTGAAGTTTATCTGGCCCACGACACGCGACTCAGTCGATTGGTCGCGTTGAAACTGCTGCCGGTGTATTTCGCGTCTGACGAAGCACGTTTGCGACGTTTTCAAAGTGAAGCGCGGGCCGCTTCAGCGTTGAATCATCCGAACATACTCACGATCTACGAAGTCGGCGAACACGACGGCGTCTATTTCATCGCGACGGAGTTTATTGACGGCAAGACTCTCGGCGAGTTGATGAAAGCGCAGGAATTAAGTCTGGCGGAGATTTTGAATTGCATCGAGCAGGTCGCGTCCGCACTCGGTGTCGCACACGCGGCCGGCATCGTACACCGCGACATCAAACCCGACAACATCATGCGGCGCCACGACGGGTTGATGAAAATCCTCGACTTCGGCATCGCCAAGCTGTTGGAGACTCAGACGCCTGACGATTTATACGAGACTGCGGCCGTAAGAACACACACTGAGGCGGGTCTTGTTTTAGGAACCGTCAACTACATGTCGCCGGAACAGGCGCGCGGGTTAGCCGTCGACGAGCGCACGGACATCTGGAGTCTGGGCGTGGTGCTTTACGAAATGCTCGCGAAACGACTCCCGTTCACCGGTGCGACGCGCATGGACACGATGGTGGCTATTCTCGATCGTGAACCGGCTCGGCTGGCGGAAGTTGCGCATGAGCATTTGGCGTCCGCTCCGGTGTTGCAGACGATCCTCGACAAGTGTTTGTGCAAAGAGATCTCGGATCGTTATCGACACGTCGGTGAGTTGTTGGCAGATTTGAAAACTGCTCGCGAACAAATCGCTGGTCTAGCTCGATCCGTAGTCGAAACACCGAGCAGCAGTTGGTTACCACGTCGCTGGGTCTCGCCCGTAATCGGCATCGTGCTGTTGCTGGCGATCGCGGTTGCCGGAACAGTCATTTACAACCGATCCGTCGCGGGCCGCCTGCCTGATGAATTTCGCGCAGTGGAAAGCAGAGCAACGAAGCTCTATTCGCAGATGAACGAGCGTGAACGTTTGGACTTCGTTGCGGAGCAGGAGCAACGGATTTCCAGCATGATGGGCGAACGTTCGGTAAAGCTCGACGAGAAAGCGATCCGCGTAATCAAGGCCCACGTCGATTGGTACGCTGCGCGCGTCGGTTCGTCAGACAACGCGGAGACCAGTGCTACGACCGCAACCTACGAACGTGCAGTGCCGTACGTGCCTTTGATCGCACGTTCGTTCGCGGCGCGCAAAGTTCCCGTAATCATCGGAATCTATCTGCCCGTGATCGAATCGGCATACAAGCCTTGTTACGAGAGCCCTCTCGGAGCAAAGGGCTTGTACCAGTTCCTGCCTTCGACGGCGCAGATCTACGGAGTTTCTCGTGACGAGATGTGCGACGCAGAAAAGATGACGGCCGCTGCCGCTCACTACGTCGCCGATCACATGGCCGAGCTCGGCGAAGACGCGCAGAGTGTGACGTTGGTATTGATTAGTTACAACCGCGGCGCGCAGTGGGTTCGCGACAGTCTGCGGAAAGTGCGCGGTACGAACAACTACTCCAGAGATTTTTGGACGTTGCTGGCGAACCGAGACGCGCTGGATGAACCTTTTCGCACGGAGACTGCACGTTACGTGCCGAGCTTCTTTGCCGCCGCGATCGTCGGCGAGAACCCGCAGGTGTTCGGACTGAGAATCGCACCACTCTCGACGCTGGCGGAGCCCGGCTCTTGAACCAGGCGTAATGGTCCATCGTCTTTCTGGTGAACGCGCCGTAGGAAATCAGTCAAACAGGAAAGACTTCCAGTGCGGTTGCGGCAGATCGTGCTGGGCGTAGTGACCGCGCGTGCGTTCGAGGGCGAGTTGGGACGGCGTGAACTCCAGGATGTCGCGGGCGTGGGCCGTCATTACCTGTTCGTCGCGCGGGTTGTAGACGACAAATTCACGCGTGCCGACACGGTAATTGAATTGTTCGAAAACAAGATTATACGCGTCGCCATGCGGCTGGTAGTGATACTGGCTGATGCCGATGACGCGAGGCAGATAGTCAGGCCACTCGGCGAGCAGTGACGCTGGGTAATGACCGTTGCGTGTGCGGTACTCCTCGATAGCCGCGATGAGTGGTGCGCTGTTATTAATCGCACGGTTGCGGCTGTACTCGATCGCCCGCTCCACAAACATAAACTGCATTAGCGCCACCACAACCGGCACGGCGATTAGATAGAATGGCAGCACGCTCGCACCCGTCGTCACCTCAGCTCCTGGTCTGAACTTCACCCATGCGCGGCGCAGCAGAAACAGCCACAGCAAGACAACCGCGCAGGCGAGGGTGAAACCGCTGTGGATGACAGCCGCTAAGTACAAACCGAGCCACACGAGCGTTGACGCGAGCAGAGCGAGGAGCGGGAACACGTGTCGTCGTTGGACCAGGCGTGAAGAACGGTCCGCGGCGAGCCACAGCAGTCCGATCGGCGCCAACAGCAATCCCAGGATACCGAACAGGTGGGCCATCTCTGAGAGCGCTACGGCCAGATTGTCATACGACCCGGGAAGAAACGGCAGAAACGTGCAGAGAAGTACAAACGCTATCGTCAGAACGATGCCGAAGACGTGTTTGATCATGGGGTTGTCAGGGTTGTTAACCGAGTGCTATTCCGCCGGCCACTGAAAACACAACGCATACCCATCCGGATCGTGCAGGTACAACTGCTTCATGCTCTCTCAAGCTTGCTTAAACTGTTTTCGGACGTAAAAGTTCCACGAACTGTTAGGACCAACATACCACTAGCTAGGGTACGACTGCCTGTCCGTCCTGCTTGTCCGCTTCCGCCCACTCTTTCGCCGAGACGAACGAGCGGCTG
>DASUOZ010000322.1:0-2447 GCA_036276375.1 Pyrinomonadaceae bacterium
CGAGACTTGTGGCGCAAGAGTGTGAGGACGCATTGTGTTTCTCCTGTGAGGTAAGAGGTTAATTACTTACTGCCCGATCGCAGCAACTATCCGATCGTTAAACTGCGCGTGATGGAAATGACAGATCGCCGCCGCCAGCGCGTCAGCAGCATCGTGCGGCGACGGCACGCTGCGAAGCTTCAACAACAATCGCACCATCTCCTGCACCTGGTGCTTCTCGGCGTTCCCGTAACCAACGATCGTCTGCTTAATCAACCGCGGCGAGTACTCGAAGATCTCCAACGCTGCCCGTTCCGCAACCAACAAAACCACGCCACGCACCTGCCCGAGCTTCATACTGACTTTCACGTTCGTCGCGAGAAACGCATCTTCAAGCGCACACGCATCCGGCCGGTGTTCGGCAATCACTTCCTCGAGCCCGTTGCACATCCGCAATAACCGCGCGGCAAACCTCAACGACGACGGCGCCCGCACGGATCCATACGCAACGAGCGAATAGCGCCGCCCGTCACCGTCAACTACTCCCCAACCCATCGTCTGACTGCCCGGATCGATTCCCAACACGCGCATGGCGCCGCAGTATAACAACTTTTGCGCGTCGTATTCGTTCTTTCCACCTCCACCAGCTCGCCCTCCAGCCGTTCGTTGGTGCAATCCTCTTTTTATCCGCGCAAATTTTTTCCCCACATGCCTCACCGATGGTCGTCGCGGAATAACGCTCAACAAACCGCGCGCGAAAGCACAAAGCTCACACTTCGTGATATTCTGAAACACCCCTAAATCCGCTATTGTTTACTTGGTCGTGACTTCATGGGCGAGTTTGTCGAATCGTTTGTCTCATTGCTGCGGAACCCAACCCGCGAAACTGATGAGAAACCATTTAACGCAGAGTTCTACAGCGTCGAACGTCTCGAACAGTACGCGCAAACTCTCGCGGCCGAACACAAAACCGTAACCCGCAAAGGCCGCGCCGACCTGCTGCCGCGTCTCCGTGACAACGGCCGCGTTCTCGAAGCCGCTTACAAGGCTTTGGTCGATGCGCTCCGCGAGGGCGGTGCGATCTCGCCTGCCGCCGAGTGGCTCGTCGATAACTATCACATCGTCGAAGAACAACTGCGCGAGATCCGGCACGATCTGCCGAAGAGCTACTATCACGAACTTCCGAAGCTCACCGAAGGTAATCTTCGCGGCTATCCGCGCATTTACGCCGTCGCGCTTGCGCTCATCACCCACACTGACTCGCGTCTCGACACCAACACGCTGCGCCGTTTCATCGCCGCCTACCAAACAGCGGCGCCCCTTTCGATCGGTGAACTTTGGGCCGTGGCAATCACTCTGCGTTTGGCGCTGGTCGAAAACCTGCGCCGTCTCGCCATAACCATCGCCCGCGCCCGCGCCGAACGTGAAGAAGCGGACAAGCTCGCGGATAAACTACTCGAGCTCGCCTCGCTCCAACCCACCGCCATCAACACAGTCGTCAGCGAACGACTCGGTAAACGTGAAGAACTCCCGCAAACGCTGCTCGTCCAACTCGTCCAGCGCCTCCGCGAGCAACACCCTTCCGTCATGCCGGTGATGGATTGGATCGAAAAACAGTTGGGACGCCAGGGCACGAGCGTCGAGCAGATCATTCACAACGAGCACCAGCGCCAGGCCGGGGCGCAGGTGACCGTCGGCAACATCATCACCAGCATGCGTCTGCTCTCGACGCTCGACTGGAACGATTTCTTTGAACAAGTCAGTCTCATCGAACCGCTGCTCGGAAACGATCCGGCAGGCGTCTATTCGCGAATGGAATTCGCCTCACGCGATCGTTACCGCCACGTAATCGAGCGCATCAGCAAAGGAACGCGCACCAGCGAACTGAAAATCGCCGAAGCCGCCGTTAACCTCGCCGCTGAGACACGCGATCACGACGACGAGGCCAAAAGACATGTCGGCTATTACCTGATCGACCATGGTCTGCCGCAGCTCGAAGCACTCTTCCGTTACCGACCAAGACCTGGCGAGAAGTTCAGACGCTTCCTCCTGCGACACCCGACCGCCGCTTATCTGGGGACAATCACAGCCCTCACCGTGCTGCTGCTTGCGTTTCTGCTCAGCGCGATGACCTACGCCGGCGCGAGCTGGATCATCGTACTCGTTGCCGGTGTGCTCGCTTTGATTCCGGCGAGCGACCTCGCGCTGACATCCGTCAACTGGGACCTGACGCATTTCTTTTCACCACGTCTGTTGCCGCGCATCGACACCACCGCGGGCATTCCGGAAGACGCGTCGACGTTCGTCGTCGTGCCGACGATCTTCTTCAGTGAGTCGCAGGTTCAGGAGCTGGTGGAACGACTCGAGGTCCATTTCCTCGCCAACCAGGATCCGCGGATTCATTTCGCACTACTCGGTGACTTTCGCGACGCAGAAACGGAAGAGACGCCCAACGATTCCCTGCTCCT
>DASUOZ010000323.1:0-4577 GCA_036276375.1 Pyrinomonadaceae bacterium
ACACCCTTATTGTTATAAATGTAGTAGTCGGTGCGATTGCCGTCGGTATTGAAGAACGCTTCCTGTTGGACCACTCTTGGACCTTCGACGTAATCTCCGTCTTTCAGCACAAAGGTCGCGACTTCGACGCGGAAACTGCGCACGGGGCCCTTAAGCGCGTAAGTCGCGTCGGCCATCGATCTCTGCTGAGCACGGCCCACCGTGAATACCAGGGCGACGACTATTAACGCGTTGAGGATTTTCATGTTGGTTACCTCCGGGTGTACGGGATTATAGACCAATCGTTAACTATCGGGAATGCCCAGCAGTGGAGTACATGAGGAGGGGGAAATGGGGCGCAGAAGTAAAAAAAGAGGCCGGGCCGCCCCTGTTGACCCGACCTCCCATTGAGGTGTTAGGTGCCCCTTCGCGCGTCTCACACCCAGCCACCTCCAGCTGGCCGAAAGTTTAGTTACCGCTGGTAACTGTTCCTGCGATCCCCTTGTTGATCATCAGCCGGATCTCTACGCGCCGGTTCTTCGCGCGACCCGCCTTCGTCTTGTTTTCCGCAACGGGTTCGAGCTGGCCGTAACCGAACGGTTGAACGAGACGGTTCAAAGGCATCTTGTACTTGTTGACGATGTAGTAGATCACGGCGTTGGCGCGGCGTTCGCTCAAATCGATGTTTCGTTGCGAACTGCCGGTCGTATCGGCGTAGCCGATCACCGCCATCACCCAGCCCTTCGTGTTTTGCGTCTTAACCCAGGCGGCGGCTTCGTCGATGGTGGCCTTCGCTTGGGGACCGAGCTTGGAACTGCCGCTCGCGAAATTGACTGTGACGGTTTTGATTGGATCGAAGTCGTCCAGCCCGTTGATCCGGTTGTTGGCGTAGTCGGCGGTCTGCTGCGCTTTCTTCGCTGCGTCCGCGGCGGCGTCTGCTGACGCTTGTGCTTGTGCGGTCAGTGCCCGGTTTTCCTCGATCTGACCGGCGAGCATTTCCTGTTGCTTCTGTTGCTCTGCGAGCTTCGAGTTCAACTCAGCTTCTGCCGGATCGAGTGTCGCTTTAAGTGCTTGTGCCGTCCGAAGGTCCTGTTCGTCAAAGCGGATTTTGTCGGCCACGACCGCGCCGTCGGCGTTTCTCGTACCGTCAACTTCCAGCCGAAGGCCACGAAGGATGTAGCTTGCCGCGTACTCTTTCGATCCTCTGAAAGCGCCACGCTTGTGACTCTTTACT
The DNA here is from genome assembly GCA_036276375.1 of Pyrinomonadaceae bacterium. Taxonomy (GTDB): domain Bacteria; phylum Acidobacteriota; class Blastocatellia; order Pyrinomonadales; family Pyrinomonadaceae; genus PSRF01. The sequence continues at coordinate 1,214 of DASUOZ010000323.1, forward strand.
TCGGTGCTTTCGGTAAGAATGACTGTCGTCTGCGGTCCGCCGCTGGTTTCACTCATCGTGAACGAGTCCGGGTCGCGTTTGACGACGACGCCCTTCATTTTCTTCACGGTTTCCTGAAACGCGGTGCTAGTTGCGATCGGGTTTGTCGTCAAGTCGCCGGCAGCGAAGGTATTGCCCGCGCTCACCAGCACGACAACGAAAGCCACTCTCACCAGCTTCGACGATATGATTCTGTTGTACGTCATGTGTTTTTTGCTCCTTTGGCATGTTAAGTAAGAGTCAGCCTTCTACCCTTCGAGCAATGCAGTTCACCGCGCTGGGGAGTTTCTGCGCTTGCCAGCCCATTGGCTGACTTGTTGTTTTCAGCAAGGGAATCCTATTGAGGATGTAGGCTTGTTAATACTGTCAATTCTTACAGTGCAGCACGCTGACGTCCTAAGGCTTGTGTTGAACAAGATTTGTTCGGTCACAACTTTGCAGTTGAGAAGTTTGCGAGCACCACGGTCACGTTGTCACTTCCCCCGCCGGCGAGCGCCAGGTCGACTAAATCCTGGCAGGCCTGCTGCGCGGTTTTGGCTTCGCGCATGACGCGGGCGATCGTTGAATCCTCAACGGTCTCCGTGAGTCCGTCTGTGCACAGCAGCAACTGATCGCCACGCTGCAATTTGAAACGCTGCACTTGCGGATCGACCTCTTGCCCGAGCGATCCGACGGCCGCGGTTAACACGTGGCGCATCGACCGTGAGGCGGGATCGTCCGGGTCAGCAACACCCGCATCGATCAGGGCCTGGGCGAGGGTGTGGTCTTTCGTCAGTTGTCTCAATTCAGATCCGCGCAAAAGATAAGCCCGGGAATCGCCCACGTGACCAACGATCAGATCGTCTCCCAGCACTCCGGCCACGGTGAGCGTTGTTCCCATCCCTTGCAGTGTGTAATCGTGGTCCGCTTCTCTCCTGACGGCGCTGTCGATCTGCAGAAAGCGTTCGGTCATACGATTCAGCACCGTGTTGACGTCCGCCTGTCGTTTGAGTGACAGGACCCAGTCAGACGTGTCAACCACCAGTTGCACCAACTTGCTGAGGGCCAGCCGGCTCGCGATCTCACCGCCGGCCATGCCGCCCATGCCGTCAGCGACCAACATGCCATAGCCGTTAACTGTGTAACTCTGCTCCAGCAGCTCGTCTTCGAGATTCGTCATGAGATTCTCGAGTGAGCGCCCAAACTTCATCACGAGGTAACTGTCTTCGTTGTTCTGTCTGACGCGGCCCTGATGAGAGAGCGCGCCGATGTCCACATTCATGCCCGTCCAAACTTCCTTCAAACTTTCAGGCTCACTGATTGGCTTGTGCAGGTTCATTATTCGTTCCCCTTGGTCTCCCACGCCGGCGGTCACGCCAACGTCTACGTTTAGACCAGCGGATGATCGGTGTATTAACCAGATGGCAAGTATCGCAACGCAACGAGTGATTCTAGTTTTCCGAACAACCGCGACCTACTGGCAAAACTAACAGGTTGCAGTTACTAGAATTTCCAGCCCAACGTAGTGCTCACGCCGAGATCGTTTTTGTCGGCCGCGACGGGTGGTTTGCTGTCGAAGTTTTCGTAAATGTGAAAACCCCACCAAAGGTCTTTGACGATCTTGATCCGCAGGTCTGAAGTGGTCTGAAGTCTTGTTCGACCCGGCGTCGTGAGACTCGGAAACACGCTCAAACGCGATCGGATATCTGTTTTACTAAAGCGAAAAGTAAAGAAATCGACGCCGGCCAGCGCATCGGCGTTGGTGGTTCTGGGCCTACCGAGCTCGGCCGAGTAATGTTCGCGCGCGCCGACGAGCCCGCCGAAAACCGATAGCCTCGTGTGTTCCGTCTGTTTCAGGTTCCTGCCGATCAGACCTCCGGCGGAACTGCGCAGGCGCAGACTCTGCTGATCGCTGCGCAGAAAATCCAAAAGTCCGCCAACGTACCAACGCTGGTTCAACTGGCGCCGGTAATCGAAGCTGAATTGATTGCGAGTGGTGCTGGTCCCTTCCGTTTGTCCGCTGAAAGCAGAATCGACGGACGCAGTGAATGAATGTGCGCCGGTGCGATAAGTGGTGGTGGCGGTGAGGTTGGTCTGGTATTGATCGTTGCCACTCGTAAAACTCAAACCAAAATCGATGGATCCTTCCAGTCGTCTCCAGAAGCCGCGGTCGGCGGGTGTGATTCGGATCACATCCAGCTGATGCACCCTGACTGTTTGTTGCGCATTGCCGATGACGAAGTTAGCCGGTTCGTTTGACCTGTTCGCGACGAGACGCATCACGTCAGTGACGAGCTTGCCGTCAACTAACCAGATCATGAAGGTTGACTTGCTCTCGAGACTTTCGACCTTGGACCAATCGAGGCGCACAGCTTCCGCCATATAGTCAGACTTGAATCTGAGCTCTCCGCGTTGCAGGCCCTTGATCTCACCCGTCATCCGGTCGCCGTTTTTCAGTACGACCACATCCGCCACGCTCTTCGCCGTTGCGGTTAACGTCGACAGTAACCCCATTAAAACGATGGCGCCGAAACGGAACAGTCTGCGTGCACTTCGATTAGTCATTCCCTGACCTCCGGATAGCTTTTCTTTTTGCACGCTTCGCGGCCGAATCTCGCCTGTCAAAAGTGACAGTTATTCCCCTATTGCAAATCCTTTAGGCTTCGGAGAACGAACCTGACAGGAAGGATTTTTCACGATGAGAAACACAGGCAGGATTGCGCAAATAATCCTCATTGCCGGGCTACTGCTCGCATGGACGACGGCGGCCTCGGCCCAGGACATTAAATACAACTACGTCGAGGGAACTGATTTCTCGAAGTACAAAACGTACAAGTGGGTCAAGGCGCCCAACACTCAGTATCCCAACTCGATTCTCGACGGCCAGATCATGCAAGCGATCGATACCCAGTTGGCGGCGAAAGGGTTAACGAAGACTGAAGATAACCCAGATCTTTACGTCGTCTACCAGGTCGCGGTTAATCAGGAGAAGCAATGGAACTCCTATAGCACCGGCGGTGACATGTGGGGCTGGGGCGGTTGGCGTGGTTGGGGCGGCATGTCGACGACGACTACGACCACTTCCACGATTAATATCGGCACACTCAACTGCGACATCTATGACGTCGCTACGAAGAAACAGATTTGGCGTGGCGAGGCCAGCAAGACTTTAGGCTCCGGCAAGGATCCCAAGAAGGTTCAAAAGAACCTGAACAAAGCCATGGCGAAACTCTTCAAGAAATATCCGCCGCCGGTGAAGTCATAGAAGAGCGGTCGAGCGTTGAAAGGAGTAAACATGAAAACACGATTCCTACTAGCGTCTTGTCTGCTGGCGTTTTTTGTTTTG
>DASUOZ010000324.1:0-2224 GCA_036276375.1 Pyrinomonadaceae bacterium
CATCACGCTGATCTCTTCGTCGACCAACCGTTTGACCAGCGGCACGCGTTTGTGTCCGCCTTCCAACTTGATTGCCTCTGCCCCGCCTTCCTTCACGAGGCGCAGCGCGTTCTTAACCGCTTCGTCTTCGCCTGTGTGGAACGTTCCGTACGGCATGTCGGCAACGAGCAGAGCGCGTTGCACGGCACGTCGCACCGCTTTCAAATGAATCAAAATCTCATCGAGCGTCACCGGCACCGTGTTGCCGTAACCCAGAACCACGTTTCCCAGGCTATCGCCAACCAGAATGACGTCGATGCCTGCCTCATCAAGCAGGCGTGCGGTCGGGTAATCGTATGCTGTCAGACAAACAAGACGCTCGCCACGTTGTTTACTGGATTTCAGCGACGGGGCACTGACCTTTTCCGGACGTTCAGGCTTTAGATATGGCATGTTTAAGTGCGGGCATTATACCGGCAAACCGCGAGAGGGGAAAAGGCGCGTGTCAGGGCTGCCAGCGCACGACTTCCGATTTATCGGGTGTTTTCTCCAGCAACTCATGCACCGGTTTCGACAGCGCCGGATGAACAAGGTTTGGCACGAGCTCGTTCAGCGGCACAAGCACGAAGCGACGCAGGTGGAGCCGCGGATGAGGCAACGTGAGAAACTCCGTGCTCGCGCGTTCGTCTTTGAAGAGAAGTAAGTCGAGATCGATTGTGCGAGGGGCGTTGGGCATAGTCCGGGTGCGGCCGAGAGCGTATTCAATGCGCAGCAGCCGCGCGAGTGTTTGTTCGGGAACGGGCAGCGTCGGCCCGTGCAGTTCGGCGACCAGGTTTAGAAACGGGGGTTGATCAACGTTGTCGACCGGCGCCGTTTCGTAAACGCTCGAGAGTCGAATCACGTCCAGACCGGCGTCGAGCATTCCGCGCACCGCCAGCAGCAGGTAACCGGCGCGATCGCCGAGGTTCGATCCCATACCGACATAAGCGTTTTGGATCATATTTGTGCTTTCTGCCTTGTACTCTGTACTGTGTGCGTTGGCAAGCAACTGTAGAACATGTCGCAACTCTTAACCCTCATCTGGCTCAAGTGGCGTCTGCTGCGCAACTCGCTTCGTTCGTCGAAAGCCGTCGTCAACAAGGTCGCATCGCTGCTCGGGATGGTGTTGGCGCTGTTGTTTTCGTTGGTGCTGGCGTTGGTGTTGGGTGTGGTGTCTTACGTGATCAGTCAGCCGGGCGCGTTGAGCAGTATTCTGAGTCGCTCGTCCGCGCGAGACATTCCGGTTGCCGCGACGACTGAGTTCGTCTTCTTTTCAATTTTCGGGTTTCTGTACCTGATGTGGGGAACGTTGCCGTTGAGTCTCGGCGGCAGCAAGCAGTTCGACGCAGGCAAGCTACTGCTGTATCCGATCACACTGCGGAAGTTGTTTGCGGTGGATTTCGTCAGCGAGCTCACGACGCTGCATTCGGTGATCGCTGTTCCGGCAATTCTCGCGGTCGCGATCGGAGCGGGTTTAGGCACGGGCAATCTGCCGGCGACGTTGCTGGCGGCCGTACCGATCGCCCTGTTTGGCGTGGCGCTGTCGAAATGGTTGTCGACGATCATGGGATCGTTGTTGCGTCGCAAGCGTGCGCGCGGCGAGACGATTGTCGCCCTGGTCGGCGCAGTTGCAGGATTCGGCGGCGCACTGGCAGGACAGATCGCGCCGATCCTGTTTCGTCACGCGGAGTCGCTTCGTTCGTTGCGCTGGACGCCGCCCGGGGCTGCGGCGCTTTTGCTCATTTCGAGCTCGCCTGACGGCGGATTCGGATACGCCCTCGGGTTCCTGACGCTTTCGGCTTACGCGATCGCGTTGATCGCCGGAACTTACGTGATCGCCCGCCGTGCCGCGCTGGGGCTGGAAGGTCGCCGCAAGCGCAAAGCCAGGAGCGAAGCGCCCGCTGAAACGCAGGTGTATGCCGGTTGGAAGTTGCCGTTGTTGTCGCCCGATCTTTCGGCCATCGTCGAGAAGGAGTGGCGCTACGCGACGCGCAACGCGCAGATGCGCATGATGGCCGTCATGCCGTTGATATTGATCGCCATCCGGCTGATCAACTCACAACGAATGGAAAGCGGTCTGCAACGTGGTCCATCCACGGCTTACGACTTCATGACCTACGGCGCGGGGTTGATGGCCACCGGCGGCGTGCTTTACGTTTTTTTGATCCTCGCCGGCCTTTCTTGTAACGCGTTTGCCTTTGAAGAA
>DASUOZ010000325.1:0-2072 GCA_036276375.1 Pyrinomonadaceae bacterium
GAGTTGGCATCGGAGTCGGTGGGACTTGTCGAGTCGCCTGGTTGGTTGCGGCTACTTCCACCACGGGAGCCGGATAACGAGCCGAGATTTTGTTCAGCAGGTAATACATTAGCCAAACAACCAACAGCACCAGAATCGTCACGGCCAGGAACTTCAGGGCATCAATCAGGATTACACGCCAACGGAATTTCTGATCCAATACCCGATCGATGATAGAAGCCTGCAAGGTAAAGAAGCCAAGCGGAATCAGAATCATCAATGCATAGGTAATGAGCACTTGCCAGATCGTCGCTTCGCGTATCGAGATAAAGAAGTAAGACGCGACGAGCAGAACCGCGTAGATGGCCGCAAAGACCAGTAGCGCGCGAAGATTTGCGATTGTGCTCGCGATTGTGCTGAACCAAAGTTTCAGAATAGTCATAATCGCTCTCTCACTTCTTATCCAGGATTCTCAAGCGGTCATTGGCCGTATTCGCCTGCACGGTCGGCTGGTACATCAATTCCGCACGGGCAGGTGCGATCTTGAATTCGCCGGGTACTTCGACACGCATCGCGTATTGCAGCGTTGCGTCACCATCAAAGTAATTCATGAAGATCGCTGTGCGGTTGTCGCGGAACTCACGATTGCTATACCAGTCGCACCAGTTGGCAAGCGAGTAGTTGAGATAAATTCCGCTCATGCGCGCGACTTGCTCTGCGCCGGCGGGAATTGGATCTTCGATCATCAAATACTGCGCACGCGGACCAGTCAGCCGCAGCCTGACGACAATCATGTCGCCTGAACGCAGCTCGCCGCTTAGCGGTTCCACCTTCCAGCTCGCCTTGCCGTTCTCGTCTTCAGAGACGCGCAGGCGCAGATACTCACGCGCGATCTTCAATCCGCCTGCCGATTGCGCCGTCACGTTGTCATCAGTGGTGAAGTATTCAAGAGCGGTCGAAACGTACAAAGCACCCTTGCCGTGTTTCACGATTCGGATTTGGTTTGATGGACCAATTTCGCCGCCCTTCTTCCAAACCGTCACAGTCTCTGCGTTCGTGGCAGCGCCGGCTCCAACGTGTTGACCCGCAACCTTGATCCCGTTCAGATAAACCTCGAACGTGTAGTCAGGCGACAGTTCCTGGCTGACCTTCAGGTAATCACTGAGCCCGTAGATCGCGAACGCGGTTTCCTTGGTTGACAGCCAGTAGTATCCGTTGCGCCGGTTCTGTACCAGCCAGCGCGCCGCTTTAGGAAGCAGCGACGAGCCAGGGTTGATCTGCGACAGCGCCTTCAGCGAAAGCGACGTCGCTTCGGCATCAAGATAAACGTCTCGGCCATAGTCGTTCACCCGCGCCGTTTGCCAATGTGCTTCAAACTCGTTCTGTCGCGCTGAGCTTTCGATCAGCTTCGCGACTTCCTGTGCGCGCCCGTCTTTGCGCTCCTGCAACGCCAACGCCAGCAGAGCACGCCCGTATGCCCCGAGGTCGTTGCGCTTGCCATACAGCTCGTCAAGAAACTGAGCATCGCCATCACCGCTTTCGGTGAACGCGTAAATCATGTAAGCACGCGTTTCGTCGTCGATTGGATTTCCGTTATCGTTCTTGCCCGCGTCGAGCAGCGACTTCAATTTTTGCCGGCCCTGTGCGTGCCGCCAGTCGTCGACTGGATAGCCTGCACGGCTCGCCATCCTTAGGCCATCCACGACGTAGGCCGTCATAAAAGGATCGCTCTTGTCGTCTTTCCACCAACCCCAACCGCCGTCGCCATGCTGATACGCATACAGCCGATCCAGACCTTTGCGGACTTTGTTATCGAGATCGTTCGACGCGCGAATCTTTGCGGTCGGAATGTCTTTTAGTGTCTGGGCCACGACGATGTTCGGCAGGAAGCTGGACATCGTTTGTTCAGTGCAGCCGTACGGATAACTCGTGAGGTAATCAAGCGCGCCGAACAATGCACCAGCGATGGACGGCGACACTTCGATCCGCAGAGCGCGGGCCTGCGTATGCGCAGGTCCCGGCACATCCAGATTAAGTGTTTGATCTACGTCCGGTTGCGAAAACGTAACTGCGTTGCCGGTTGTCCGTCTTAG
>DASUOZ010000326.1:0-3047 GCA_036276375.1 Pyrinomonadaceae bacterium
CTCCGCCATCATCACCACAGCCGGCGGCGTGACGCTCATGTCGACCGAGCAAGGTAACGTGTTTGAGTGCCGTGTGCGTGCCGGCGCGGCGATCGAGACGCGGTCTCTTTTGAACGAGCCGTTGCGTAACGCGGATCGCGAGCGGCCTGGTCCATTGACGATTACGAGCATCAGCCGTGCGGACAACCGTGTCTTCATCGGCACGTTGAGCCGCGGCGTACTCGAAATCGAAAACGGCGCGGTAAGAGAATCCACCAGCCGGCCCGCCGCGTTTTTCGTCAACGCCCTGGAGCGTGGCCACGATGGCAAGCTGTGGGCGGGCGCACGGGCACGAAAAGAAGAACCCGGCGCGTTCACCGGCACCGAGCCGTCGAACCTCAAACGTACCGAGGCCGCGACCGGTCCGGTGCTTACGTTGAAATCGATTGGCGAGGAGCTGTGGATCGGCACCGATGGCCGCGGTGTGTTTCGCGTGTCAAAAGCCAAAACTCAACGTTTCACTTTTGACGGCACAGCCGGTGGTCTGCGTTCGGATCACGTCTACGCGATCTTCGCCGATCGCGAAGGTGTGATCTGGTTTGGCACTGATCGTGGCGTCTGCCGCTACGATCCGCACGCGCCGCGCGTGGAATCCGTCGGAGACAACAGCGACAGCAATTTCGTCCGCGCGCTGTATCAAACCAGCAACGGCAAAACCATTGCCGGCACGAATCGCGGTTTGTTTGTTTATGACGACAAGACCGCCGCCTGGAACCTTGTGCCGGGCCTGGGCCAAAACATCATCTATGCAGTCGCTGAAGATCGAGCGCAGCGTCTGCTGGTGGCCTCGGTAAGTGGGTTCTACGTCTCGTCGAAACCATCGGCGCCGTTGGAAGAGCAACAGTTCGGACGGCTGGAACCGGGTTCGATCACGCCGGACGGCGTCGGCAGCGTGCGCTCGATTGCGCAGTTCAACGGCGCGACGTATTACGCGATCTTCGGACGCGGCGTCGACCGGATCGACGGCGGGCGTGCGAGTTTGACGTGGGCCAACGGCACGTCGCCGTCGCGTGAAGTGCTGAGCTTGCTTGCGGATAATGACCGTCTTTTGATCGGCACTGCGAAAGACGGCGTGTTCGTCTCGGACGGCAAGACGATTCAGGACGAACCGGCATTTGCGATCCTGAAAGGTCCGGCGGTGCGCTCGATGGCGCGAACGGCGGACGGTTCGCTGTGGTTTGGCACTTCCGCGGGCGTTTATCTCTGTCGCACCGAAGGCGGCTGCACGTTGGCGCTGCAAAACGTGGACGCGCGTTTTGTGATCGCCGGGCAGTCCAGCGAAGCAAACGAGATCTGGTGCGGCACGCGGGGCAACGGTGTGGTGCGGATTCTGCTCGATCCCGTGGTTGGGCCGGTCGTCTCGGAACTGGACTCCGAACAGGGCCTGCCCACCCAGAATGCGTTTGCGGTGTTGCCGCAACGCGAAGCTGACGGCACGGACGTGTTATTGATCGGCACCAACCGCGGGATCGCGCGTTACGAACCCGGCAGCTTCGCTCCATCTCTGTCGGTGACGCGTATCCTCAGCAAACGCGTGCACGCGCCGTCCGAGCTCCAGGCGGGATTGAACCTCGAATACCCGCAAAACAGTTTACTGCTCGACGTGACCGCAATCAGCAGCCGCACGTTTCCGGAGCAGTTTCAATACGCGTTTACGTTGACCGACAGCAGCGGTCAACCAGTCAAACAAAGGCTAGCGCGCGATTCGCAGTTCACGATGGAAGGACTGAAGCCGGGCAAATACACGGTCACGGCGCGCGCGTTTACGAAGGATCTCACGCCGTCAGATCCGCTCACGTTTTCTTTTACCGTTGCGAACGCGCCGTTTCCGTGGACCTCAACGGCCCTTGCGATCCTGTTAGCACTCGCCCTGCTCGCGCTCTTGTGGGCCATTCTCGAACGGCGGCGCATCGTCGCCACCAGCGCCGCACTCGTCGACGCCAACCGCGAGCTGGCCGACGCCCGACTCAATCTCGCAAACGAAGCCGAACGCGAACGCCGCCGAATCGCCCGCGATCTGCACGATCAAACACTCGCCGATCTTCGCCACCTCGCGTTGTTGACCGACCAGATCAAAACCAATGGCGAACCGCCTGCTCAACATGGCAAACAGACCGCTGCTTTGCGTAACGAGATCGAGTCGATCTCGCAGGAAGTGCGACGCATCTGCGAAGACTTGAGCCCGTCAGTTTTACAAAACGTCGGGTTCGCGGCCGCGCTGGAGTTTGCGCTGTCACACGCCGTGCAGGATGCGCCGGCCGAAAGACGCTTCGAATACGAGTTTCACTGCGACGAAGCGGTCGAGGAGCGAAGCGAACTGCCGCCGAGCGTGCAGATGCAGATCTATCGCATCGTGCAGGAGGCGGTGAATAACATCTGGCGGCACGCGGGCGCTACCGAAGTGAACATGTTTGTGAACAGCTCACCCGAAGGTGATTTTTCACTGCGTATCGAAGACAATGGCTGCTCTTTTGAATCACAGCCGAAGAACTCGGAAGGACGCGGCCTCGCGAACATGCGCGCGCGGGCGGGCTTGATCGACGCTAACATCGCGTGGCAACCGCGCGAAGGCGGCGGCACCGTCTTCACGCTCGGCAGAAGGGCCGCGCGTTCGGAAGTGTCAGCACGTTGATGTCAGAAACATTCAGCCAGGGCCCGGTAGTCGCGCTGGAGTCGACGGTGATTGCGCACGGTTTGCCGCGGCCGATAAATCTGGAGACGGCGCAGCGTCTTGAAAGCATCGTTCGCGAAGCCGGCGCGACGCCGGCCACAATCGCGATCGTCAACGGCCGGCTCTGCACCGGCTTGACTGGCGAGCAACTCAGTTCGCTGGCGAACGACAACGACGTTCGCAAGATCAGCAAACGCGACATTCCGATCGCCGTGGCGCAAAAGTGGACCGGCGGCACAACCGTTTCGGCCACGCTCTGGATCGCGCAGCGCGCGGGAATCAAAGTCTTCGCAACGGGAGGGATTGGCGGCGTTCATCGCGGCTCGTTGCCGGACGT
>DASUOZ010000327.1:0-7137 GCA_036276375.1 Pyrinomonadaceae bacterium
TGCGGTAGCACGACTCGGCCCACGTGATCAGGACCACGTCAAAGAGTTCTCCGTTCCAGAGCACATTGAGCCACGCGTTTTCGATTCGTTCCTCTAGTTTCTCGCCTGGATCTTCCCAGTCAACGGTCGCGTGTTGAAATACAGACTTCTGCGCAACCACGGAGCATTTCTCGGCGCGCACAAAGGCGTCCAAATCAAACTCCCAATTTTTACCTTCCAAAATTGTCTTTTCCGGATGAAGCTCCGCCAACTCCCGCGCGACGTGATAGGCGGTGTAGTCGCGCGGCTGGTGCAAAGCATCGCGGATGAAGTTTTCCATGACCATACGAATTCAGGGCCAGCTTTCTATCTGGCGAAAAAGGATCTGGTCCGGCACGAGGCCTGACAACAACCTTTGTGACTTTTCCGGACTCTCTAAATGGACTCGGAGTTCACGACCGGAGCGGTCGCAAAGGGCCTTATGAGTGGGTGTACGGCGTACTTCTAAGCATAACGACGAACCTACTTCTCTGAAGTGGGCCACCACCATACCCCACGCCCGCGCAGTTCGTCAAGATTTTGGTGGGTACTGGTTCAGTTGCCACGCCTGAGTAGCAGACTCAGCAGCCACGTCAGCGAAATGGACACTACTATCGACGCCGCAATAAAAGGTACGGTGCCTGAGAGGCCGAGAGAAAGCAGCGCATAACGGCTCGCCATTACGCAGCTTACGCTCACCACGACCGGAACAAAAAAGGAAGTAAGCTCCGAAAAGAAACTCGCGGCCGTCGACGCGAACTGACGATGCCGCTGGCGCCGCAGGAAAGTAAAAGGAACATAGAACCCGCTCAGCAGTGCCAGGCCCAAAGGTATTCGCACTTCACTACCGATCACGTCACGCCAGAATTCATCCGCAATCCACCGGCTGAACAGCCAGTGCTGCGTCAGCGCCGAGTCAAGCATTCGCCAAATCGGGAGAAAACTTGCGAAGACCACGAGCCCGGCATAGCTCGGCGAGCGATACAACAAAACTCGCGCAACCAGGGTGTCGAGAGCCTTCCCGACTACAAACGCAACGAACAGAAAAATGATCAATGGTCCAAACAGCCGCCAGTCTGATCCGCTGGCGAAAAGCCTCACCACGGGCGCGATTGATTCGTGTCGCAGACCGACCACGACCAGGAACGCGATGCCGCCAAGCGCTTCCAATGCCAGTCCAGCCGTGAACAACTTCGACCAAAGCGGCAACCGCGATAACGCATGCCACGGAGCGATGATCGACTCAAAGAGATAGCGAACGCTGGCGCCAACAGCCAGCACAGAAATAGCCGGCCAAACAATGCCGCCCTGGCCCAGAAAACTCCAAAGGCCAATCACTCCATAGAGCAGGCACATGGCGGCGAGTACTTGCTTGAACACCGCCGCTGATAATCGTGCCTGGTATCGCTGAGCCGTGAGTAGCGCGATGTAGTGCCAGCGGCAGAATTCCGTTTCCTCCGCGTCGACTTTGCCGCGAAACTTCGAGCGGAGTGCCCAGTTTTGACAAAGCCCGCCCTTGATCGATTTCATGTCGCACTGCCGCCGTGAGATCGTCTCTCGCAGTTTCCCGATGCCGTAAATCGCCCGCACGACTCGGTTCATCAGCAAAGCGGACGTCACCGAAGCACCGATAACGGAAATCACGACGATCAGCGGTGGTCGCAACCACCAGGGTCCGACCGGAAGCAACGCCGCGCACAACAGTGTCGCCGTGTAGCTGAGCAGGCAGCACCAAAACGAAACGTCGATTATGCCCGCTTCAATCGGATCGATCGGCTCCGGATCCTTGTATCCATTGACGGCGCGCACGGCATACGAGCCGAAGCTGACGAACCCTGCAATGACGAGCGTCAACAGCGCGCCGAATAACAACCAAAACCATGCCCAACCGACCGAGTGCAGGCTAAACAACGAAACGATGTGACTACTTTCCGGATCTGTTAGATCGCGGCTTGCGAGAACCAGTAATCCGGCAATCACAAACGTCAAAAACTTACCCGCGTAACCCCGCGTGAGAAACATCCGATCCGGCGGCGGCCAAAAGGGCGGCTTCTCGTTCGGCGCAGCGGCAGGTTGATTCTTCATGAATCCAACTTCGTTGACTTTAGTGCGACTCAGTTTCGACAAAACGCTTGAGTGCACGTTCGGTATCCTGAAAGCCGAGTTTCATCAATTCGCGGATTCGCTTCTCGCGAAACCAGAGGGTCTCTTTGATGAACCCGATGGGACCACGACCCAGTGGTTGGCTGGGAATAAGCGGCAAGAGCTTCACGCGCTCGAGCTTTGCCGGCGCATTTTTTACCGGCATCAGAAAAGGCACATCGCGCAACGCTTCGTAGGTCTCATCATCGACGTCCGGATTCAGCGATCGCAGATGTGGATTTATTTTTTCCAGAAGGTTCGCGAGGTACGTGCGGGCGTCGTAAATCGCATGGTCCAGCAAGATCACCACAATGAGGTCACACTCTCCTGCCTCGAGCAGTGGGGCGATCGGAGTGTTGTCAACCAAACCGGGATCGTAAAACACGGCGCTCATTGAGCGCAGGATCGGATCTATCTCTTCTATGCCTGACAGACGCTGTTGCACTCGTCCGAGCGCGTCGGCAATTGCGCTCGTCGAAAGCACACTGTCGGCTGCCTCCAACACCGGTTTTCCAGTTAACTCAACATACTCCAAACCCAAAACCGTTTCCGTCGAATTGCCGTAATAAATGCTCAGTCCCGTAGCGGCGAGTGCCTGCCGGTAGTTCTCGAGGTCCTCAGGCGTCAAATCTTCCCGGCGTTTGTTGGGCACAAATACTCTCGTCGCTTTCTGCACCCATTCAGGGACAGCGCCGGGCAAAGACACCGTTTCCTCACGCAAGCGCGCGACGTATAAACGCGGCTGCAACGGCATGTTCGCTTCTTTTGCGCCGTGTCTGACCAGCAGGGCTTCGAGGTGCTCGGTTGAGATGAGCGAGATCTCACCCGCTGAGGAAAAGCCGGCGTCGCTGCTCAGCAGAATTCCCAGCACGTTGAGCGCAAATGCAGGCAACAGCAGCAAGCCCCACCACCACGAACGGCCGGAGCCAATGATCGAAAACAGCAGCATCACTACCGGCGCGAATGTCATGCTGAACCCAAAAAGCACGGCAAACTCGACTGGAACGAGGTATCGGGTGTGATGGCGGGAACCGCGAAGCGAGTAGCGGATAGCCCCGCTAGTCACCGCGGCGATCCGCGTATTTCTAAATGCCCGGGCCAGTCCGATCAGCGTGACCGGCACCAGGGCCGGAGCAAGCGCATTCATCGGCTTAAGAAACTCTCCGGCGATCAGATACAGCGGCGTCACGATAACTACGCTCGCGAGGAAACCAACGAGCGCGACGCCAGGCGACAGCACCACTATCTCCAGCGCCATCACAACCGAGATACCAAGCCGCTCGAGGAAAAACAGAAACAGGCGAAAAATCGAAATCGGCAGCGGACTGCTGCGGCCCATCTCGATCCAGATCGACTTGGCCTTCTTAACGTCGACAACGCTCATGAGGTAGCCGTTGATGCCGCCGATTGAGGTTCCGGAAACAGCGGTAAAGGTCATCCCGGCTTTGGCGAGCGCTTCCCAGCATCCGATCTCGTAAGCGCCCTTAGCGCCACCACCGCTCAGAACAATGCCAATCTTGTGTTTGGACCAATCGTACATGTGAAGTTCCAAGCGAGGATGAAAAAAACGCGAGTTCTGGGAATGGCCGCGCGCACGATATTACAAGTCGCCGGAGGCGTCAAATAATTAAGGCGCGGTCTTCGCGAAGTAGCCGGGGCGGTGGCGGAGACGGAGGTTTTGTTTGCGGAGCTCGGGGTTTGTGATTTCGATCGTGATCTTGCGATAGGCGCCGTCGCTGATCTTGTTAGTTGAAGAGTAAGCGATCAGGTACTGCGTGCGGAGTTCGCGTTCGATCTCCGCAAACGCCGCGTTCAGATCAAACTTCTTGTCAGGAAAGAACGCGCGGCCGCCCGTGCGCTCCGCGATGTCGCGCAACGGATCCCGATAAACGCCTTCGAGCTTGCTGTTGCCGATCCCGATCGAATACACGACAGTCTCGGCCGCGAGCGCACTATTCACCGCTTCTTTCAACGACAACCGACTGGTCGTATCGATGCCGTCAGTCAACAGAATGATCGCGCGCCGTCGTTGACCAAGCGACTTCGTCAAAACATTATTGGCCGTCAGCGCAACTGCGTCCCAAATCGCAGTCGAGCCTTCCGGCGGCGTTGCCGGCAAACGTGGACCAGTCGCGATGCCCAGCAACGGCTTGCCCGATCCGAGATAAGCGGGGGCAGCAATCTCAACACTTTGCAAAACACGATACGTGGTCAATACATCGCGCGTCAGCGCCTGTTCGAGATATGCCGAACCGGTGAACGGAACAATCGCCACCTGGTCGCGGCTCGACTTAACCACATTCTCGATGAACAAACGCGCCGCTGCCTTTTCATTCGGCAACGTCTCTTCCTGCGACGCGCTGACGTCGATCAACAACGCGATCGCCAGCGGCCGATCGGTTTCCTGTTGAAACGTGAAAAGCGTTTGCGCCACTCCATCTTCGAGCACGCGCAAGTCTTCCGCGCGTAACGTAGTGACGAAGCGGCGCTGTTTGTCCGTGACGGTGAACGGGAGGTTCGTTAGTTCCGACTCAACGCGGACCACGTCGTCCTGATCCACAGTCTGCGAACGTGCGTCTCCAACGCAGACCAGCAAACCAATCAGGACAAACAGCAATTGCTTCATAAACCGAAACTAACTCTTCTCGCTGATACAGAACAGCGTGTTCTGCCCGCGCAAATAAATCTCGCCGTCGGCGATGACCGGCGTGGCGATGAAAACCTGATCTTCGAGAGTGTTGACGCCAATCACTTCAAACTTCTCACCCATCTTCAACACGACCACGTCGCCGTCTTCAGTCGCGATATACAACTTTCCGTTGGCGCCAACCGGCGACGCTTTCAGGTTGGAAGCTTTTGGCAGCCGCGTTTGCGCGTAGAACGCTTCGCCGGTCGTGGCGTTGAAAGCGCTTACCATTCCGCTGTCCGTTACGACGTAGAGTTTGTTGTCGAAAAGCACCGGCGAGGTTGTATAAGCGATACCGCGTGTATGGCTCCACGCGATGGCATCCGAACCGCTTATGTCGCCCTCTTTGCCGAGTTTGATCGCCATGAGTTTCGGATCACGATGCCCGCTCATCACGTAGACCATGCCATTGTGGTAGACGGGCACCGGAATCACATTCGACCCGAGACCGGCTGATTCCCAAAGCACTTTTCCGTTGCGTGCATCGTAACTGCGCACTTTGTTGGTCGCCGGCACGATGATTTCGGTGCGCCCGTTGTGGTCGATCGCGAGCGGCGTACTCCACGAGCTCGGCTCCTCGCGCTGTGAGCGCCACAACTCTTTGCCGTTGCGCTTGTCCACCGCGACCATGAACGACCCGCCTTCGTGATCGAAAACCACAAACAGTTGGTCCTTCAACATCAACGGCGCGGCGCCTTCACCAAACGCCAACCGCATCTTCATCTGCACGCCGAAATCTTTTTCCCAAATCAGCTTGCCGTTGAAGTCGTAGGCATACAGACCACGCGAACCAAAGAACGCGTAGACGTAGCGGCCGTCCGTGATCGGCGAGTTAGAAGCGAAGCTGCCGTATGCGCGGTGAAAACCCTCGTGGGGCGTCGCCACCTTTGCCGTTCGTTGCCAGAGAAGTTTGCCCGTCTTGCGATCGAGACAGAGCACTTCGAATTTGTGTTCGACTAATGGACCAGCGCCGCCGCCCGCTCTGCGTCCTTCAGGAGAGGGCGCAGCCTGCGGCTGTTCCGGTGCTTTACCGCTCGGAACTGCCGTCGTGAGAAAAATCTTGTCGCCCCAGATCACCGGCGTTGAGAACCCGCGGCCCGGAATCTCCACTTTCCACTTGATATTCTTCGTGTCGCTCCAGACGGTCGGCGCATCGCCGCGGGCCATGCCGTTGAAAAACGGTCCACGCCACTGCGGCCAGTGCGCGTCACCCTGCGCCTGGACCAGTCCCCCGAATACGAGCGATAACAACATCACGGAAAGTAGCGGCGAAGTCTTTCTCATCTAGCTTTTCCTCCTAAGTTAAATGCTTACTCCGGCAACCCGGTTTCTCATTCCGCTCCAATGGTGCGCGCAATGGTAGGCCACATCTCGATAGCCCACAACTCATAACCGGCATCTGAGGGATGGAAACCGTCGCGTGAGAAGTATTCCGGATGCACTGGCAGATCGCGCGTCGTGATCGCGTAGATGTCGAAAACCGTTACACCGTGACGCCTGGCGATCTCTTCCAGCCGCTGGTTGAACGTCTGGATCTGCCGGTGGTATTGAGTCCGCAGCGACGACGGAACAACGGGCGCGCTCGAAACGTCGGGAATGTTCGCCACAACGATCTGCGCTTGCGTCTTCTCTTTCAACTTACTCAGAATGCGCTCGTAGTTCTCGCTAAACCTTTCCAGCGGCACGCTGCGGCCGACATCGTTGATGCCGATGCCCAGCGTGACGAGCTGCGGATTCTTCGCCACTCCCTGTTCCAACTGATTTCGCAGGACGTCGTCAGTCGTCGCGCCACTGACACAAACATTCACTAACTGCGATCCCGGGCGGTGCTGGAGCATGCGCTGGTACAGCCGCACGACGTAACCGCCTTCGACTGCTCCGACTCCCGCGCCCGTTGAATCTCCCAATGCAACATAAACTATCGGCCCTGTGTTCATTTTCCCTGTACCCGTAACTGTTCCCTCAGGTGTGGTGTGGCTACACGCAACGAGGAAAACTGTCACAACGAGGGACAATAGTAGTTGCCATACACGCCTTGTTTGAGTCATTTGCCCCCGCAACGCCTCGCCGTTTTTGCTTGACTTTAACCCGCCACGACGTTAGTGTGCCACTCCTCGGTACTCACTTCAGTTCAAGTTTTATTCGTGCGGCAATCCTGATCGACCTTCTCCGAGCTCTTCGTGCCTCGGAGTAATACTCAGTTCAGAACACTAGGATCAATGAAAGGAAGAGCTATGAAAACTAAGACCCTGGCAATCTCTATCCTTAGTCTGATTGCCTTGATCGTTTCA
>DASUOZ010000328.1:0-6760 GCA_036276375.1 Pyrinomonadaceae bacterium
CCGAGAGCCGTCACCGCATCGAAATCCGTCGGCTTCAACTGATTTGCTTTCAGCAGAAACTCAATCGCCTGATCGTAACGTTGAATCTGGTAGTAAAGCTGCGCGGCGGCCATCTGCGCCTCGAAGTTGTTGGGTTCGTTGCGCGCCGTTTCGATTTGCGCCATCACACGCTCGCGCTGGGCCACGGGATCACCGGCGTTCTGCGCACCGACCGGCGGATGATCGGCCGGCAGGTTCTGCGACGCGCCGGCCATTTGTGTTTGCGCCGTTTTCTGGCTCATCGAGCTCGCAAACATGAACCCCACGATGAATCCCAGGAGCAATCCGATAACTGCGAAAAGTAAGTTTTCTCTGTTCATTATTTTTTCGAGTCAAAGCCACGAAGAGGCACAAAAGGCACAAGACTCAGTTAAGGTGTTTGTGCGTTTTGTGCATTAGTTGCGGCCCATCTTTGATTTGGCGTCGTCGATGCGCGCCTGAATCGCCTGCGCCACTTCCGACGTCGGCGGCACCTGTTTCAATACCCTTTGCCAGTAGTCGATCGCCTTTTGATAATTCTTTGCTTCATACGCGCCGCTGGCTGCGAGCTCGAGTGCCTTGGCATTGTTTGGGTCGATCTTCAACGCTTGGGCGACGAGCTCCATCGGTTTGCCTTCGAGTTTGCGCCCGCTTGCCATGGCCACGGAAAACGCATACTCGGCCCAAAGGTCCGCGTCGTTGGGACTGAGCTCGGTTACGCGAGCGTACGCACCGGCCGCTTCACCGAATCGTCCGAGAGAACTGTAGGAGCGTGCCAGCATGGTCCAGCCCTGCGCGTCGGCGGGGTTCGACTGAAGACGTTGCGCCAGTGTCGCCACATTCGCTTCAATTTGGGCCTGCGTGCGTTCGCCTTCGGGCGCGGTTTGGGGCGCTGTGGTCGTGGTTGCGGTGGAAGGTGTTGCCGCAATCGTGATGCTCTCGGGATTGCCGATCCGCAAATAAAAGATCACTGCGACTAACGCCAGTCCCACGCCGGCCATATACGCGTGCTTGCGCGCGTCCGCGGAAACCGGGATTGGTTTGCTCGCGGTCTTTTCCGTCGCTGTGTCTTCAAGTAAACGGCGTTCGATGTCGTCGCGATCCTGCGCGTACTGTTCCTCACTCACGATGCCGTTGCGCAGATCGTCCTGCAGCTCCGAAAGCTGGTCGCGATAGACGGCGATGTTTGCCTCGCGCCGCGCGCTTTCTTCGGTTGTCTGCGCCGCCGCGGCACGCAGCGCGGGCGGCAACACGAAATACAAGGCCGCCACCAGCATCAGGATGCAAATGACCCAGAAGAGAATCACGCCCTCTCCTTTCCGGAACTCGAGCGCAACATGTCTTCCGCGCGCTTGCGCTCGTCTGAACTAAGCGGCTGCTCGGGAATTAACTCGCGCCGTTGCTTGATGTAGGCAAAGAGCACCACGAGGCCGACCAGCAACAGCACAAACGGACCAAACCAGAGCAGGTAAGTCGCCGGTGTGACTTGCGGCCGGTAAAGAATGAACTGCCCGTAGCGTTCGGTGAGAAACGCGACGATCTCTTTGTCGCTCTTGCCGGCTTTCATCTGCTGGCGAATCTCGTCACGCAGATCTTCCGCGAGGTCTGCGCGCGACTCGGCCAAAGTTTCGTTCTGGCAAACGAGGCAGCGCAGCTCTTGTGAAAGGTTCTGGAGCCGTTTCTCGAGCGCCGGATCGTCGGGCACCGGCCGCTCACGGCGTGCCTGGGCGAAGGTCGCGGAAGCGATCAGGCAAACGAACAACAACAGCAACAACAGGCGCGCGCGTTTCATCTCGATGCTCCCTCGCGATTCAGTTGTTGCGCCAGCGGCAGAAACTTCTGTTTCCAGACGTCAGGCGTGACCGGGCCGATGTGTTTGTAACGAATCACGCCGGCCTGATCGATAAGATAGGTTTCCGGCGCGCCGTAAACGCCGTAATCGATCGCCACGCGGCCATCGAGATCGACGGCGCTCGCGATGTATGGATCGCCAAGCTCGTCGAGCCACGCGAGCGCATCTTCACGCTGGTCTTTCCAGTTGAGACCGTAGATCGGAACTGCTCCTGATTTCGCGTAATCAATCAACAACGGATGCTCGTCGCGACAACTGATGCACCACGACGCCCAGACGTTCAGCACCCACACCTTGCCGCGCATGTCTTCGGCGGAAAACGTTTTGCTCGGCTCTTTTAACTGCGGCAGACGGAACGTCGGCGCCGCTTTATTAATCAACGGGGAAGGGACTTCGCGCGGATCGCGGCCCAGGCCGATCGCCAGAAAGACCACTAGCACGAGAAACAAACCGAGAGGGATCAGGTAGCGCAACATGTTACATCCACAAATTACACGGATTCAGTTCGCGCGGCCACCGTAGCAGGCACCTCCGCGGTTTTGTTCACCGCCGCCTCGCGTGCTTCGCGTTCCTTTCGCGCCGCCAGCGCATAACGTCTATCGCTCAACGCGAGACCGCCGCCGAGCGCCATCAACACCGCGCCATACCAGATCCAGCCGACGAACGGTTTGTAGTAAACGCGCACGCTCCACGCACCCGAGCCAACCGGCTCGCCCAGCGAAACGTACAGATCGCGAAACAGTCCGCTGTCGATCGCGGTTTCAGTCATCACGTTGCCGCTGGCGGTGTAGTTTCGTTTCTCCGGATACATCCGCTCTTTCTCGACGCCGTCCTTGCTGACGATGATCTCAGCGCGCGCGCCGGCGTAGTTTGGACCGGTAACGTCAGTCACACCGTTGAACTTAAACTCATAACCGCCGGCATGGATCGCGTCGCCAATTCCCATACGCACGTCTTGTTCAGACTGATAGCCCGTTACCATCGTCACACCCACGATGAACACGGCGACGCCGACGTGCGCGACCTGCATTCCGTAGTAACTGCGACTCTGCGTCCGCAGTTTTTGGAACATCGTTAACTGGCCTGACGTTACGCGCACGCGTTCCCAAATGTTGACGAGCACGGTCGTGACGATCCAGATTGCGAGCAGCAGTCCCAGACTCACGAGCCACTTCCAACCGCCGAGAATAAACGGCAGCGTAACCGCGCTCAGCACGCTGACAATAAACGCCCAGCGTAAACGCTTCGCCAGGTCCGGCAGGCTCGCTTTCTTCCAGCGCGCCAAGGGTCCAATGCCCATCAGAAACATCGCGGGCGCCATCAACGGCACGAACACGAGATTGAAGTACGGCGGACCGACCGACAGTTTGCCCATCCCCAAAGCGTCGACAATCAACGGATACAACGTGCCGAGCAACACCGAGCCGGCGGCCACCGCCAGCAGCACGTTGTTCGAAAGCAAAAACGACTCGCGAGAGACCACGTCGAACTTACTGCCTAGCCCGACTTGTTTGGCGCGCCACGCGTAAAGCAGCAACGAGCCGCCGATTACAAAGACGAGAAACGCAAGAATGAAGACGCCGCGCTTCGGATCCGTGGCAAACGCGTGCACGGAAGTGAGCACGCCCGAGCGAACCAGAAACGTTCCCAACAGACTGAGCGAAAACGCCGCGATCGCCAGCAAAACCGTCCAGCTTTTGAATCCGCCGCGCTTTTCCGTAACGGCCAGCGAGTGAATCAGCGCAGTGCCCACGAGCCACGGCATGAACGAGGCGTTCTCAACCGGATCCCAGAACCACCAGCCGCCCCAACCGAGCTCGTAGTAAGCCCACCAACTTCCCAGCGCGATGCCGCACGTCAGAAACATCCACGCGACGGTGGTCCATGGCCGTGACCAGCGGGCCCACGTCGCATCGAGACGGCCGCCAATCAGCGCGGCGATCGCAAACGCAAACGCAACGGAGAACCCGACGTAACCCATGTAAAGCATGGGCGGATGCCCCACCATCGCCGGATCCTGCAACAACGGATTCAAATCGCGCCCGTCCGACGGAACCGGAAAGATGCGCGTAAACGGATTCGACGTGAGCAGCATGAACAACAGAAAACCGACGCTCACGATGCCCATCACGCTCAACACGCGCGCCACCATCTCGTCCGGCAAATGCCGGCTGAATAGCGAAACCGCTACCGTCCAAAGCGCGAGCATCAACGTCCACAACAGCAGCGAGCCTTCGTGTGAGCCCCAGGTGGCGGCGAGACGATAGTGCAGCGGCAGTTGCGAATTCGAGTTGGTGGCGACGTTCAGAACGGAGAAATCGTTGGTGATGAACGAGTATGTCAGGCAGCCGAAGGCGATTGTGACAAAGAGAAACTGCGCCTGTCCCGTGGGCGCGGCAAGCGCGATCCACGTGCTATACCCGCGTGAAGCGCCGATCAGCGGCAACGTGGCCTGGGTTAACGCGAGCAGCAGGGCGATAACGAGTGCGAACTGGCCGATTTCAGGAATCATTAATTAGCCACGGACTTCACAGTTTAATTGGGAACGACGCTTTCAGCAGCTTCGCGGGCGTGCTTCGCTTTATCGATGGCTTCACCCGCTTCGGGCGGCATGTAGTTCTCGTCGTGTTTGGCGAGCACCTGATCCGCCTGGAACACACCGTCGGAACCGACCTTCCCTTGCGCGACGCAGCCGCGCCCTTCTTTAAACAGGTCGGGAAGAATTCCTTTATAGACAACCGGAATACTAGCCGCCGTATCGGTCACGGTAAAGCGCACGGTCAAACCGTCGGGGTCGCGTTTGAGTGTGCCATCCTGAACGAGCCCGCCGATGCGAAACGTGCGATCGATCGGCGCCTCTTTGGCGGCCACTTGAGTAGGACTAAAAAAGAAGACGAGATTTTCACGAAAAGCTCCCAACACTAAAAACGTGGCGAGAGTCAGTCCCGCAAGTCCAACGAGAATAATTCCGATTCGTTTATGACGTTGTTTCATTAGCGCCTCCTCTTAAAACAGTAGGACGCATAGCGGGAGACGTTTCTTCCTGCTTGAGCAACGCTTTCTTGCGCTGGCGCAGGCTGACGAGTTCCCAAACAATCACGATTAGCGAAAACAGGTACGATCCCCAAACGTAGAAACCATACTTTCCCATCGACAGATCTGGCCAGTCCATCAGGCGTTCACCTCCGCAAAGCGAGCGGCGTTTTGTTCGCGCTCTAGAATAATGCAACGCAGCCGTGAGAGCACGACTGCCACCGAGTAGAGCCAGCATGCGGCGAGCATGATCAGCATCGCAGTGAGCATCGGCGCCGCGATGCTTGGTTTACCGATCATCCGAATCGTCGCGCCCTGGTGCAGTGTATTCCACCACTGCACCGAGAAATAAATGATGGGAACGTTGATCACGCCGACGAGCGCGAGCACCGCGCCCGCGCGATCAGCGCGACGCGGATCGTCAATCGCCGCCTGCAACGAAATGAAGCCGGCGTAGAGAAACAGCAGGATGAGCGTCGACGTCATGCGCGCGTCCCAAACCCACCACGCGCCCCACGTTGGTTTACCCCAAAACGCTCCGGTGACGAGCGAGATCAACGTGAAACTAGCGCCGGTAACCGCGATCGCGGAGGCCATCATCGACGACAACCGCGCATTGAACGCCCAACCGATACCGGCGTAGATCGCCATCAGCACGTAGAGAAGCATGCCCATCCACGCTGCGGGAACGTGAATAAACATGATGCGATACGCGTCGCCCTGTTGGAAATCAGTCGGCGCGACAAAGAAGCCGACGTAAAGACCAACCGCGAACAGTATCGTCGCGGGAATGGCAAACCACGGAATCATCTTACCCGCTAACGGGTAGAAAGTTGTTGGTGAAGCGTATTTGTAAAGGTTCATATCAATCCTGTTTCATATCCGTCGAGATTACTCCAACGAGATGCGCAACGCCGCGGCTGCCGCCCAGGGAGCGAACAACGACGACACGATCGCAAATGCTCCGAGCAGATAAAGGTGCGGCGCAGGGCTCGTGCCTATAATCGTGGCTTGAACTGCTCCAGCTCCAAAGATCAACGCCGGGATGTAAAGCGGCAGTATCAGAATCGAGATCAGAACGCCGCCCCCACGTAATCCCAATGTCAATGCCGCTCCCACTGAACCAATCAAACTCAATATCGGCGTGCCAATCAGCAGACTCAGAAACAATATCCGCAGCGTCTCCGCACTCAGGTCAAACTGCACGCCGACCAGCGGTGCGACCAGGACCAGCGGAATCTCCGCCACAATCCAGTGCGCCAGCACCTTACCGATTACAACCAGAAAAAGCGGCTGCGGCGTTAACAACAACTGCTCGAGCGTGCCGTCCTGATAGTCGTTGGCAAACAGCCGTCCGAGAGAAAGCATCGACGCGAGCAGCGCCGCGACCCAAACCACGCCCGGCGCGATCGAGCGCAACAACTGCGTCTCCGGACCGATGCCTAACGGAAACATACTGACGACGATCACAAAGAAGAATACTGTCGACAGCATGTCCGAGCGCCGGCGCCAGGCCAGCATCAGATCGCGCCAAACGATCCAGCGCAACATCGAAAGAGTCGAAGGTGCGTTCACGTGGTGAGTTCGAGTCGTTTGGTCACACCGGCCGGCAGCTCCAGATCCTGGTGCGTCGCGACGATCGCCATACGGCCGCGTTTCACATGTTCTTCAATCAAAGATCTAACCAGTCCGACAGCGCCTTTATCCAGCGAAGTCATCACTTCGTCGAGCAACCAAAGACGCGTGTTGCAAACGAGCAAGCGCGCGAGCGCAACTCTGCGGCGTTGACCTTCTGACAAGTAGCGTGCCGGAAGATGCTCGCGGCCGGCTAATCCCATCCGTTGCAGTGCTTCAACG